>JBQTJL010000099.1:0-8030 GCA_052387135.1 Methanobacteriota archaeon
GATGTCGATGTTGCCGCCCGAGACGAGCGCGACCGCCTTCTTTCCCGCGATGTCGACCTTTCCCGACAGGCAGGCGGCGAGCGCCGCGGCGCCCGCGCCCTCGGCGACGGTCTTCGCGCGCTCGAGAAGGTGGAGGATCGCGGTCGCGATCTCGGAGTCGTCCACCGTGACGACGCGGTCGACGAACTTGCGGATGAGCGCGAACGGCCGCTCCCCGATCGCGCGCGCCCCCAGCCCGTCGGCGATCGTGTCGACGGTCTCGATCGGCACGATGCGGCCCTGGGGGAAGGAGCGTCCGAGGCTCCCGGCGCCCTTCGCCTCGACCGCGACGACCTCGGCGCCGCTCCGGCGGGCCTTGACCGCGGTCGCGATCCCCGCGACGAGCCCGCCGCCGCCGACCCCGACCAAGACGACGTCCGCGTCCGGAAGGTCCTCGAGGATCTCGAGCCCGAGCGTCCCCTGGCCCGCGATCACGTCGTCGTCGTCGAACGCGTGGATGAACGTGGCGCCGCTCTTTCCCTGGAGCGACCGGGCGTGCTCGTACGCCTCCTGGTAGTCCCGACCGAAGAGCACGACCTCGGCGCCGTAGTTCCGGGTCGCCTCGACCTTCGGGATCGGCGCGTCGGCCGGCATCACGATCGTCGCCGGGATCCCCGCCTCGCGCGCGGCGAGCGCGACGCCCTGCGCGTGGTTTCCGGCGGAGGCCGCGATCACGCCCTTGCCCCGCTCCTCCGGCTTCAACGTGAGGATCTTGTTGTAGGCCCCCCGGACCTTGAACGAGCCCGTCCGCTGCAGGTTCTCGAGCTTCAGGTACAGGTCCGACCCCGTCATCGACGAAAAGGACGCGCTTTGCACGAGCGGCGTGTGGTGGATCGCGCCCCGGATGCGGCCGCGCGCCGCCTCGATGTCCCGTAGGTCCAGCACAAGCCAGCATGGGGCGGCGGACCTTAAGGGTTTTAGGCCGGAGACGCTTCGGGGTGCCGTGCGCCTCATCCCCTTGGGGACCGCGGCGGGCGGCGTTCCGCGACCGGGCGACGCGGGCTCGGGCTACCTCGTCGCCGGACGCCGCACGAAGGTCCTCCTTGACATCGGGAACGGGACCCTCGGGAACCTCGCGCGCCACACGGACTGGCATTCGATCGACGCGATCCTCCTTTCGCACCTCCACTTCGACCACCTGCTCGACCTTCAGCCGTTCCTTCTCCCCCGACGCACCGGCGTCCGCGTGATCGGACCGCCCGGCACGCGGCGGACGCTCGCCGCCTTCTTCCGGCTCTTCTCGGACCATGGCGGTCGGCTCTACCGCGAGCGGGCGCTGGTCACGGAGCACCGTCGGGGCGCTTCGTACCGGGTCGGCGACTTCCGGGTCCGCTTCCACCGCGTGCGGCACACGAGACCGGCGTGGGCGATCGAGGTCCGCGAGGGGGCCCGCCGCCTCGTCTATTCGGGCGACACGGAGCGCTGCCCCGCGCTCGTTTCCGCGGCCCGTCGGGCGGCCCTCCTCCTCTCCGAGGCGACGTGGCAGACCGGCGCCCCGCCGGAACGGCTCGACGGCCACATGACCGCGGCGGACGCCGCGACCGTCGCGCGCGACGCGGGCGCGAAACGGCTCCTCCTTACCCACATCGTGAACTATCTCGACCGGCGTCGCTCCCAGCGCGAGGCGGCCGCGATCTTCCCGAACACGGACATCGCGCGCGTGAACCGGGAGTACCGCGTATGACCGGGGTCTTCGACGTGCACGTGCACGCCTCGCCCCCCGCGATGGTGAAGCCCGAGGTCCGCGCCTCGATGGTCGAGGGTCGCGAGCATCTCGTGGCCGCCGTCGAGGCCATCGTGACCGACCCTCGGCTCCTCCTTGAGTTCTTCGACGCGGAAGGCGTCGACCGCGCCTGCGTGATCAACTACGTCGCGCCGGACGTGATGGGGTACACGCCGGACGTGAACGACTGGGCGCTCCGGTTTTGCGCGCGGGACCCCGAGCGCCTCCTTCCGGTGGGATCGATCCATCCGAAGTACACGCGGAACGTCCGGGCCGAGGCGGAGCGCCTGATCGCGGCCGGCGTGCGGATGTTCAAGGTCCACCCGGCCCACCAGCTCCTTGCCCCGAACGCGTACCTTTCGGAGCACCGGAACCTCCGGCACCTCTACGAGGCCGCCGAAGAACACGGCGTGCCCGTGATGGTCCACACCGGGACGAGCATCTTCCTGGGCGCCCGTGTAAAGTACGCCGACCCGCTCTACTGCGACGACGTCGCGGTCGACTTCCCGGACCTTCCGTTGATCCTCGCCCACGGCGGCCGGCCGCTGTGGTACGAGGAGGCGTTCTTCCTCCTGCGGCGCCACAAGAACGTGTGGCTCGACATCTCGGGGATCCCTCCGAAGCGGCTCCTCGAAGCGTTCCCCCGGATCGAGGAGATCGCGGGAAAGACCCTGTTCGGGAGCGACTGGCCCGGTCCCGGCGTCGCGTCGATCCGGAAGAACGTCGACGAATTCCGCGCCCTCCCGCTCGCGCAGGCCACGAAGGAGCGGATCCTCCGCGGGAACGCGGTGCGACTATTCGCGTGAACGGAGCAGCGTCCCTTCCATCATCCGCGTCGCGTACACGTCGATCGTCGCCCGGCGCGCGTCCGCGTCCGCCGCGTACGCGATCACGGGGTACCCTTCGGGGTGGATCGCGACCTCGAAGAAGTCGAGGAGCGTCCGGTCGCCTGCGCTGAACTGGCAGGCGGCCCCGCTCGTGCAGATCGGGCCCACGTGCGCGGGCCGGTCGCCGACCGGCGCCGCCGCGAACTCGGGCTCATTCGCGGAGGCGTCGACCGAGATCGCGGCCGTCACCCACCATTCGCCGGCCTCTTGCAGGCTGGTCCCCCGCACGTTCTCGTACCAGACGACGACGATGCGGCCGGCCTCGCCCGCGGCGATCCACGGGAAGATCGCGGTCGTGCCGTCCGCGTTGAGGCGCCGCGGCTCGCTCCAGTTCGATCCCCCGTCCCGTGAGACGACGAGGTACACGCTCGGGCGCTCGAGGGAACGGTCCGTCTCGAAAAGGAGGTCGGGGAGCGGCGTCGGCGCCGCGGCGGCCGCCGCGAACACGAGGTACACGGTCCCAGCCTCGTCCACGGCCGCGACCGGGAAGATGTGGCCCCGCTCGCCCCCGACGCCGGCCGCGTCGACCGAGGTCCACGTGAGCCCGTCGTCGGTGGAGCGCGCGACCTTGATGGCGCCCGATTCGTCGCGCGGAAGATACAGGTTTCCGCCTCGCGGGTCGGCGACCGCGCCGCCTTGGCGCGTGTCGTCCGCCGCTTTCACGATCGGGCCCCATGTCGCGCCTCCGTCGTGCGAGGCGCGCACCGCGACCATCGACTCCGAAGGGCCGTCCGAGAGGAGGCCCCCGTCCTGCGCGGCGCCGAAGTCGCGCCACGTCACGAAGACCGCCCCGTCCGACGGCCGGATGTGGATCCACTCGCGGTCCGACGTGTTCCCGTCCGCGATGTCGAAGGGCTCGCTCCACGTGTCGCCGAGGTCCGTCGAGACCTGGTAGGGCACGGAGGCGCCCTGCGCGTTGAGGCCGGCCCAGTGGACGCGCATGTCCGGACCCACGGCGATGTCGCCGTCGCCGCCCCCGCGGAGCCCCGAGTCGCGGCCCGCGTACGGGCATTCCGGGACGGTCCCGGCGCAGGCGCGTGGGGTCCCGAGCCACTCGAACGTAGAGCCGCCGTCCGTGCTCCGCCACAGGTTCAACGGGGTCACTACGTACACGGTGCCGTCCGGAGCGGTCGCGATCGAAGGCTCGGCCCCCGCGTTCACGGTCCCGCGGAACGTCCCGAGGAGCACGGGTTCGAGGAACGACGGCGGCACCAGCGTCGGGATCGGCGTCGTCGGGAGGACCCCCGTCGAGGCGTCGCCCACGTCGCCCGCGTCGTCGGCCGGCCCGATGCAGCCGGCGAGCGCGACGGAAATCACGGAAAGGGCGGCAAGGACGGAAAGGACGGAAAGGGCGGGTCGGAGCGAGCGGGAGGACGCCGGGCCCGGGGGGCGCATGGGGTCGAACGGGCGCCGTGGGGCCATAAGCGTTGTGGGAATCGGCTACCCGAACCGGGGCTCGCGACGCTCGACGAACGCCCGGATGCCCTCTTTGGCGTCCGGGGTCCCGATGCTCTCGACCATGAGGCGGCGTTCCTCCTCAAGATGCGATTCGAGCGACGCCCCGAGACTTTCCTCCAGGAGCCGCTTCGTCCTCCGGACCGACTCCGGCGCCGCCGCCGCGATCCGCGCGGCAAGCGCGTTCGTCTCGCCCGGCAGATCCGCGGCCGGCACCACCTTGTGGAGCAGGCCGATCGCGAAGGCCTCGCTCGCCTCGACGACGCGGTCGGCGAACAGGATCTCGGCCGCGCGCGCCGGGCCCACGACGCGGGGAAGGAAGTACGGGACGCCTCCGTCCGGCGAGACGCCGAGACGCGAGAAGCCGGACTTGAACCGCGCCCGGTCGGAGCCGATCCGGAGGTCGGCCGCGAGCGCGAAGCCGAACCCGCCGCCGGCGGCGGCCCCGTCGATCGCCGCGATCACGGGCGCGGGCATGCGGCGAAGCTCGATCGTGGTCGCATGGAACCAGCGCGTAAGGTCCCGGAAATAGCCCGCCGCGTCCTTCGGCAGGTTCTCGGCCATCGACCGGACGTCGCCACCGGAACAGAACGCGCCGCCGGTCCCGGAGACCACGAGCGCGCGCACCGTGGGGTCTTTCCCCGCGCGCTCGACCGCCTCGAAGAAGGCCTTCGCCGTGGGAACGTCGAGCGCGTTTGCGACCTCGGGACGGTTCAGCGTCACGCGCGCGACGCCGCCGCGCTCCACCTCGAAGAGGACCGGGGAGGACACGAGGTCGGCACGGGCCACGGGGGATTTAAATCCCTTGCGACGTGTTGCCGGCCGTGGCCGCGCGCGTCGCCGTCGTCGGGGCGGGGCATTCCGCCTTCGGAAGCCTCGGAAAGAGCGCGAAGGCGCTCTTCTCGGAAGCGTTCGCGGAGGCGCTTTCGAGCGTCGATCGGGGCGCCTCGCCGGAGGCGATCGAGGAAGCCTGGATCGGGTCGCTGGGCTTCGGCGGCTTCCAGCTCGGGAACCTCGCCGCGTCGATGACGGAGCACGCGCCCGCGGTGAAGATCCCCGCCCGCCGCGTCGAGAACGCATGCGCCTCCAGCGGCTTCGCCTTCCGGGACGCATACCTTGCCGTGCGGAGCGGGGAGGTCGACGTGGCCCTCGCCGGCGGCGTCGAAGTGATGAACGATCTTTCGGAGGAGCGCCAGCGGTATTGGCTCGGGGTCTCCGGCGACACCGAATGGGAGCGCCTCGCGGGCCTTACGTTCGCGGGCGTCTACGCCCTGATGGCCGGGCGCCACATGCACGAGTTCGGGACGACGCGGGAGGCGCTCGCCGCGGTCGCCGTGAAGAACCACGCGTTCGGGGCGGAGAACCCGAAGGCCCAGTTCCGGAAGAAGATCACGCTCGAGCAGGCCATCCGGTCGCCCCTCGTCGCGCGCCCCCTCTCGCTCCTCGATTGTTGCGGCACGACGGACGGCGCGACCGCGGTGATCCTCGCGGCGGAGGACCGTGTCCGCGAATTCACCGACGACCCGGTCTGGGTGCTGGGCTCGGGCGCCGCGACGGATTTCCTCGCGGTCCACGATCGACCCACCCTCACGACCCTCGACGCGACCGTGCGGGCCGGACGCTCGGGGCTCGCCGCGGCCGGCCTCGCGCCCGGAGACGTCGACGTGGCGGAGGTGCACGACTGCTTCACGATCGCCGAGATCCTCGCGACGGAGGACCTCGGGTTCGTCGAGAAGGGCCACGGCGGGCCCGCGGCGATCGAAGGGCGGTTCGGCCCGGGTGCGGACACCGTCGTGAACGCAAGCGGCGGCCTCAAGGCGAAAGGGCACCCGCTCGGCGCGACCGGGACCGGACAGGTCGTCGAGGTCTGGAAGCAGCTTCGCGGCGCGGCCGGACCGGGGCGGCAGGTCCCGGACGCGGAGACCGGGCTCACGCACAACGTCGGCGGCTCCGGCGCGACCTGCGCGGTCCACGTCTTCGGGAGGACGCCGGGATGAGCGCCGCCGCCATCCGGGCGCACGGCGTCGCCCTGCCCCGCTTCGCGATCGGGCGCGCGGCGTTCGAAGGCGCGGCGGCCCCGATGCCGCGCGGCATCGACGAGAAGCGCGTCCCGGGCTTCGACGAGGACGCCTCGACGCTCGCGCTCGAGGCCGCTCGACGGTGCCTCTCCGCCGCCGGCCGCGCCTCGGCGCCGGCGGACGTCGTCGTCGGGACCTCGGATCCGGCCGTCGCGACGTGGATGGTCGCGGGCGCGCTGGGGGGCCCGGCGCAGGTCCGTCTCGTCGCGTCCGGTTCCCACGCAGGGCTGGAGGCGCTCGCCGCCGCAGCGGACGCAGCGCGGGAAGGCCGCGAGGCGCTGGCGGTCGCGACCGACGCGCCCGTCGCCGCGGCCGGCACCGGCCTCGAAGCGGGGCTCGGCGCGGCCGCGGTCGCGTTCCTCGTGGCGCCGGGAGACGGCCTCCGGATCGACGACCTCGAGCGCGTCACGCTCGAAGGCCCCGGCGGACGGCGTCTCGGCGCGAACCGCTTCCTCGTCGTCTCGCCCGGCGACGACCCGGCGCCCTCGGCCGCGTACGAAGCGGCGCGGCGGCTCGCCGCGAGGGTGCCGGACGGCCCCACCCATCGCGCGCCGCAGGAGGAGGCGGGGGTCGCCTCCGCCGTCGCCCGCGCCCTCGCGTCCTCCCGGGCCGCGCCGGGCGTGCAGGCCGTGACGGGCGAGACCGGCGCGGCTTCGGCCCCGCTCGCCCTTGCCGCGCTCCTTTCTTCGATCCGAGCGTCCGAAACGGTGCTCTCGGTCGCCGCGTGCGGCCCGAGCGCGATCGCGATCCGCGCGACGGCGACGGGCCCGGTCGCGGGCCCCGACGTCCACGCGATGCTGAAGCGGGGCGGCCACGCCATCTCCCGCGAGCGTCACGACCTGCTGCGCCGATACGGCGAGCACTACGCGCCCCGGACACGGGTCTCGCAGGGCGCCTACGTGTCCGCTTCGCAGTACGAACGCACCCTTCCCCAGCGCCTGCGGATGGTCGGGGCGCGCTGCGAAGGGTGCCGCCGTCTCTTCTTCCCACGAAGGGAATCGTGCCCGGAGTGCGGGGGACGCCGCTTCAAGGAGGCACCGCTCTCCGGTCGCGGGACGATCTACGCCGTGACCGAGATCGGGCGAGGCGCAGCCCCATCCGAGTTCGCGGAGCAGCAGCAGGCCCAGGGCGAATACCCGGTGGCGGTGGTCGAGCTCGCCGAAGGCCCCCGCGTCGCGGCCCAGATCGCGGACGCGACCGCTGCCGAGGTCCCGATCGGGACGCCGGTCCGAGCGATCGTGCGCCGCCTCTACGAGCAGGAGGGGGCCGTGCGGTACGGGTTCAAGTTCGTGCCAGACGCCGGGATATGAGCTTCGCGATATGGGCGGGATATGAGCTTCGCGATATGGCGCATATCGCGGCCGAAGGCCGCTCATATCGGCCGCGAAGCGGCCTCATTTCGCGCCGAAGGCGCTCATCTCCTACCGAATCATCCAACGTTCCAGATGAACACGAGGTCCCGGAGAAAGGTCAACGGCCCCAGTTGCCTGTGTCTCCCGTATTTCCGGCTTCGGCTTGTTCCCCTCAGGAACCCGACTTTAAGCCCCCGCGCAATCGTACCTCGGAGACGCGCGCTGACGGCGCGGCACGGAGGCAACATGTGGAGGCCAGGGACGCAAGGTACGGTCTGGAGCGAGCGGACGCTCCGCGCGCCCGCGCTCTCGGCGCGGCTCGCGCAGGACATCGAGGACTACAATCGGCTGGTCGAGATCGACGGCACACGCGCGACCTGATCACTCCGCGAGCCAGCGGACGCCAAGGAGCGCAACGAGGCCCGCGACCCCGAGGATGAGGAAGAACGCCGCGTCTTCGGCGGCCTCGGCGATCACGGCTCCGGTCGTGCGGACC
>JBQTJL010000100.1:0-14258 GCA_052387135.1 Methanobacteriota archaeon
TCGGTCCCGCTCGCCCTTGCCCAGGAGGACGAGGCCGCGGAGCAGCGCTACACGGCCCAGTCGCTCTGGGGCGCAAAGCACCTCACGAAGCTCGATTACGTCTGGCTCTTCGCCCGGGAACCCTGGCTCGAAAAGCCCGCGGGCCGCGGCATCCGGATCGGGCTCATCGACACGGGGATCGACCTCTCGCATCCGGACCTTGCCGGATCCCTCGCGTGCGCCTCCTGCTGGAACGACTTCGTCGGCGACCGCAACGGCAACCTTTGGCGCGACCGGCCCTACGACGACCACGGCCACGGGACGCACATCGCGGGGATCCTCGTCGCGCACGGGCACCTCCAGCCGAACCCCTTCAAGTACTACTGGCTCACGGGCCTTCGCGGGGTGGCCCCCGACGCCACCCTCATCGTCGCGAAAGCGATGAAGTACGACGGCACCGGCGAGGACGAGGTCGTCGCGCGCGCGATCCGGTTCGTGATGGATCCGGACGGCGACGGGAAGCTCGACGACGGCGCCGACGTGATCAACCTCTCGATCGGGATCGAGAAGCCGAAAGAACTCCCGCGCCGCGGCACGCTCACCGTAGGAAGCCTCACGAAGGACGCGATCCGCGACGCGATCCGCGCGGGCGTCCCGGTCGTCGTCTCGAGCGGGAACGAAGGGAAGAACCAAGTGTCCGAGCCCGGCGACATCGAGGGCGTGATCACGGTCGCCGCGACCGACAAGGACGGCCGCCTCGCGGATTTCAGCAACGTCGGGCCGACGCTCGACCTTCTTGCGCCGGGCGTGCTCGTCTCGAGCTACCCGGTCCCTCTCGACACGTTCGACTTCGCCGCCGACGGATACGTCGGAATGGCCGGGACGAGCATGGCGGCGCCGATCGTCACGGGGACGATCGCGCTCATGATGGAGGGCGATCCGGCGCTGTCCGAAAAGAGCGGGACGCGCGACCTCTCCGAAAAAGTGCACGACATCCAGGACGTCCTCCGCTCCCACGTCCGGCCGGCCGAGGAGACCTCGACGACGCGCACGCGGACCGGCATCGTGAACGCGTATGCCGCGTTCAACAGCGTCGACCAAGGCACGGACGCCTTCGTCTGGTGGCCGTTCGTCGCAGCGGGTGCCGCCCTGCTCCTCGTCTTCTACGCGTTCTTCGGACCCGGCGCGCGACGGCGCCGAAGGCTCCGTCGCCTTGCCGAGCTCGAGGAGGACGGCTTCGATCCGTTCCTCGACGACGAGCCCCCGCCGGAGCTCGAAAAATAGGCGCGAGGCGCACGCTTATCAATGCAACATCCGGGACTTTAAGAAAAGAGATGTACCCTCGGGTCGTACTTCGTGCTGTGCCGTTCTTTGCATCCTGCGACAACTGTCTCCGCCGCGCGTCGTCCGGCTGTTCTCTCGGAAACGTCCCCGACGAGGGGAGCCTCATCTGCGGGCGCTACGAGATCACGCCGGAGTTCCGCGACGAGATCGTGTCCGCGGTCATGAAGGACCTCGTGCACGAGATCGGCGCGACCGCGACCCGCGTCCAGAAGCTGCAACGCGCGAAGCGGATGTGGAACTAGCTCCACGCGATCCAGCGGTTCTCGCGGCTCGCGACGTTCCAGTGCCCGGAAAGATACGAGCCCGGCGGCGGCGCCGGATGGAAGTAGTCGTCGTGGTTGCAGTCGAGCACGTGGGCGCCCTCGCACACGGCCCGTTGCGTGGCGTCCGGCCCCTTGTCGTCGTAGCACATCACGTCGCGGCCGTCCGAGCAATGCCACGAGCCGGAGCTGTGCGGGGCGCTCTTCTGGACCGCCCCGAGGTTGTGCACGGCCTCGTGCAGCATCGTGAGCGCGCCGCGGGGCCCGAGCGACTGGGGCCAGTAATTGCGCCCGTACGTCACCGCGTAGAAGACGCCGCCGCGGTTGTTCCGGTTCTTCGAGGTCGCGCGGTCGTCGTCCCAGACGTTCGCCTGCCCGCCGCATCCGTCGCAGGAGACCGCGCCGTCGTACCAGACCCAATACTTCGCGTTCTCGTGGTCGAACCCTTGGAGGGCGAGATCCTCCGCGATCGTCGCGAACGTGGTCTCGGCCGCGGGGGTCGGGAGCACGACATGGGCGACGGCGAGGACGCCCGCGTCGCAGAGCATCCGGAAGCTCGCGCCGACCCCGAATGCCGCCGCCTCCGCGGAGAGCACCGCGTTCGCCTCGGCCGCAAGGGTTCGGAGGGCCGGTGCGAGCTCTTCGTAGGCGTCCGCCGCGTCCGACGGGCGCGCGTAGACCAAGGCGCCGTGCGGGCCCGCATCGGCGCCTTCGACGCAGGTCGGCGCGATCCCGCCGCGGCCCACGGACTCGCCGAGGACCGAGTCCGCGTGCGGGATGCGGTCGGGTCCATGCGAAAGAAGGAGCCCGCCGCCCGAAAGGAGGACCTGCCAGCCGCCGGAGACCGGGCAGCTCGGGCCCTGGCCGGGCACGTGCACGAAACCGGGACACGGCGTCTCGGCGCCCGGCGCCGCCTCCGTCCGGACCTCCGGCGCGGCCGGCCACTCGCCGCCGGCCCCCATGCCGGCCGCCAGGGCCGCCGCTAGGAGGACGAATAGGGAAGCCAACGCGCGGGGCTCGCCCGTACGCTGGCGGGTGACTGCCGGGAACAGCTTCGGATCCTCCCCGTCCGACGTGGCTTCCTTGTCGCGCGTATTTAATCCCGGCGAAAAGGGCGCGCGCTTTCCCACGGAAACCGCGGCCGTCTCCGACCGGCGCCGTTCACTCGCGGGGACGCGCCACGTCGGTCCCCGGGGTCCCCCGCTCGACGGACAGGATCTGGACCGTCCGCACGACGTCCGTGTTCGTAAGGAGCCCGACGAGCCGGCCCGTCCGGTCGAGCACGAGGACCGGCGCCGACTCCTCCCGCGAGACGAGCGGAAGCGCCTCGGTCGCCGGCGCGTCCGGCGTAAGGACCGGGAAGTCGCGGCGGCACACGTCCGCGACGAGGAGCGCGTCGTGCTCTTCGCGGCGCACCCGGGCGAGGTCCGCAAGGTGCACCGTGCCGATCGGCCGGTCCCCGTCGAGGACCGGGAACGCGAGGTGCTTCGTCGCGAGCATCCGCTCGAAGACCTCGGAGACCGTCGCGTCGGGCCGCACCGTCTCGGGGTCGCGCGTCATCACATCTCCCACGCGGAGGTCGCCGAGCGTCGTCACGACCGCGACGCTCCGTTCCTCCTCGGAGGCCCCCATCCAGACGAAGAAGGCGATGAGGATCAGGAAGAAGTCGGCGATCGCGAGCCCCACGAGGCCCATCACGAACGCGAGGATCCGCCCGACGCCGGCCGCGACGCGGGTCGCCTTCCGCAGGCCGACGCGGCTCGCCAAGAACGCGCGAAGGATCCGCCCGCCGTCCATCGGGAAGGCCGGGACGAACATGTTGAACGCGCCGATGAAGAGGTTCAGGAAGCCGGCCCACGCGAGGAACTTCACGGGATCGGGCTGTTCGCGGATCGGGAAGAGGTCGCCTCCGGTGAGGGCCCACGCCGCGGCGACGAGGGGTCCCGCGATCACGAAGTTCACGAGCGGGCCCATCAGCGTGATCATCAGCTCTTCGCGGGGCTCGGTGGTCGGCCGCTGGATCACCGAGACGCCGCCGATCGGAAGGAGCGTGATGTGGCGGATGCCGACGCCGTGCCGGATCGCGGTCAGCGAATGGCCGAGCTCGTGGAGGAGCACGGTCCCGAAGAGGAAGAGGGCGAGCCCGCCGCCCCAGAGGATCGCGCGGATCCCCGGGAACCCTTGATCCGGGTCCTCGGCGAAGTAGGCGCGTCCCATGAGGAACGCAAAGAGGGGGAGGACGAGGAGGAAGGTCCAGTGCACGTAGAGCGGGATCCCCCGGACGCGTCCGATCGTGATCGACGACACGCCTCGGGACCCGGGGGCGCCTACATCAGGCTTTCGGGCACGCGCCTCCCGTCACGGGAGGGACGCGAACGAAGGCGCGGGCGGGGCCGGGGCCGCTGCGATCACCCAGGAGTCGTCCGAGCGGTACGCGTGCTCTGCCCCGCAATGCGGACAGTTGTGGAGATGGAGCCCCAGCACCGGCCGAGGGTTCCATCCGATCGCGATCCCCGAATCGAACGTCGACGCACACGATTTGCAGGAGATGCGGAGCGACGGCAACCAACCACCGCGTGAAAGAAACCCGCGACGTCCTATCAAGCGTTCTAAAGCGTCAACGTTCGACCTTATGGTTCCCGGAAACTGCAAACTTCCGCAAGCGGAACAGGTTCCGCTGGCGGCGGGCCCGCGGCGCCGTAGTCCTCCGAGCCGTACACCGCGACGGAGCCGCAGTGGCGGCACCGATGGCGGCTCGCGCCGAGGACCGGCCGCGGGATCCAGCCGACGCGGATCCCCGAATGGAACTCCCGAGCGCACGATTTGCAACGGACCATGAGCGGCGCCATCACCGGCCTCCGGGGGGAGGTAGGTCGTCCGACCCACATCACGTCCGACGGAAGGCGAAAACCGCACCGCGCGGCTCCGCACCGAACCCGTCAGTGGTTCCACATCTTCGTGAGCGTCACGTCCTCGTGCACGCTGCCGGAGGAGACCGCCACCCAGTCGTAGAAGTAGACGCCGGTCGTCGTCGGTTGCGCGGCAACGGGGCCGTGCTCGAACTGGAACATGTTGTGCGACCCGAACTGGACGCCGTCCTGCGGGGGGGTGATGTACTGGGTCCCCGCGGAGACGTGGACGTCCCAGTGGACGGGGTGCCACGAGCCTTCTTGGTCCTCCTCGTTCCCGAGCCCGACCTGGTTGTGGTGCGCGTGGTGGTCGACCGAGCCGTCCGTCGGGACCTGCCACCAGAGCCGGATCGTGCGTTCGGGGACGTCGCGAAGGAGCATGAGGTCGCTCCAGGATTCGTAGACCCCCTTTTCGCCGTCGACGTACACGACGTACGCAGCGGACCGCGGGTTCTCCTTCGGCACGAACCAGTCGATGCGGAGCTCGACCGCCGGGGTGACGTCGGCCGTGGTCTTCGCGCGAAGGTCGTCCGCGATGGTGCCGTTCGCGAACCCGAATCCGCTCATGAGGAAGTGCAGGTCCGCGCCGCCCGTGTCCCAGACGGGCCGTTCCACCATCTGGCCCACGTATCCGAACACGAAGTCGGAGGCCTCGCCGCCGGTCGACGAGACGGATGCGCATCGGAAGCCCATGTGCCAGTTGCCGTTCAGCGGGCCCGTCACGGGGCGACCCACCGCGTCGTGGACCGGATTCCCGAGCTCCTCCCGGACGTCGGCGGACTCCCATGCGTCCGCGAACGCGCGGCGTCCGTTGTAGGCCGCGATGAAGCCCGCCTCGACGCACTCGGCGCCTTCGAGCCCGAACGGGGCGGCCGCAAAGAGGCTCGTCGCAGCCGTGGGCGGCCCTTCCGACGACCGGCCGATGCAGCCTGCGCCCGCAAGGCCCACCATGAGCACGGCAAGGAGCATAGCGCGAGACGTGGAGGGCATCCGAAGACCAAAAATCAAGGGAGGACTTGATACTTGTGGTCGTGGTCTGTAGCGGACGCCCAGACCGCCTCACGGCGGCATCTGGAACCACGTCGTGACGTAGGGCGTCTCTGCGCACGTCTCGAGGAGGCCCTGTGCCGACGCGCAGACCTTCGCCGTGGTCTCCCAATGCGTCCAGAGCGGATTCACGTTGAGGTGGTACGTGATCCAGCTGGTGCTCGCGGACGCCGTGGTCTGCGTGAGCGGCGCGCAAAACGGCGACACGCGCCACGGCGCGGACGTGTGGGACGAATAATAGCCCGGCGCCCACGCCCGGCCGCACACGCCCGCCCCCCGGATGTCGACACGAAGCGTCCAATGCGTGTCGCATTCCCAGACGCCCCCGGCGTTCCGGTAGCAGTTCATGTAGTCCGTAAACAAGGTGGCCGTGGCGCACTCGATGAGACCGGTGCAGGTCGTCGCCGTGCCCGAGTCGGCCGCGATGAGCGGCGCGGCCGCGACCGCGATCATGGCGCCTACGAGAACCAGGGGAGAGCGCATCGGTACCATGCGGGGAGGAGGCCCCCCGCCTGATGGCCCTTTTCGGAACACCGGCGAACGGGCGGGTCCGGGCCCGGCCTCCGTCGCTCCGTCTGATGAAGACGAACTCTACGGTAGCCCGGCCAGGATTCGAACCTGGGTCGCAAGATCCAGAGCCTGCGCGACCTTTTTGGCTCGCTGCGGCTCGCCAAAAAGCTCGACCAAAAGTGAACCACAATGTCGGCTGGAGGGGAATAGCCCCGTCAGGACGGCCCGCGGCCAAGCATCGAAAAGGGGCGGTCCCGGGATGGGACCGCTTCCTCTCTTTTTCTCGCCACTTGGCGCGAATGCAACACGCGGTCCGCAGAGGGCGTCAACCCCGCCGACCGACCCCCGACCGACCCTGCCTTGACGCTTCGCGTGCCGGATTCCTCCTTCAGAACATCTTTTTTTGTTGTCAAGTCGACCGAGTGGGTTGACGCTCGCCTTGACGTTGGGGAGGACGCCGCGTGCGGGTTGAGGCGCACGCGTCTCCGACGAAGCTTCGCGTCTATCGCCTACTCCGGGAAGGATACGGGATCCGTTTCGTGGCGGACCGCCTCGGCGTGTCGAGGCAAGCGGTGCACCTGCACTCTTTGGAGCTCGAAAGGATCGGGGCGCTGCGCCGGGTCCCGGGCGCAAAGTCCCCCCTCATGTTCGAGGCGGGCCCGCGGGCCGCGGACTTCGAGGCCGCCGCGCGTCAAGGCGGGGACCGACCGGGTCGGTCCGGGCGTCAAGCGCCCCTGGCGGCCGCGCGCGTGCACGGCGGCGGCTACCGGTTCCGCG
The DNA here is from genome assembly GCA_052387135.1 of Methanobacteriota archaeon. Lineage (GTDB taxonomy): Archaea > Thermoplasmatota > SW-10-69-26 > JACQPN01 > JBQTJL01 > JBQTJL01. The sequence continues at coordinate 6,827 of JBQTJL010000100.1, forward strand.
TCGTGGCGGGGCCCGATCGCGAGCCGCCATGGGCGAAGCGGTGGCTCGCGTCAGGAGTTCAGAATCAGGCCCTCCGTCGGGCGTACGGCGGGAGAACGTTGCGGTTCTGGCTCACGAACGGGGCCGGCGGTCGGACGCTCGTCATCCAGCCTCCCGAGGAGTACGTGTCACATCCCGAAACGCTGCGGGCCGTCCGTGAGACGCGACGGGCCCAAGTCGCCGCCGCGGCGCGTGAGTTCGCACGGGAGTACCGGTTCGTCCTGCAAGGCGCCATCGAGGACACGCAGCCGGTCGAGATCGCGTTCGCCGCGCCCGGGCTCGCGAGGACCGGCACGCCGGGCGAGGACGCCGTGTGGGTCGACACGTCCGAAGGCGAGGGCGCGCCCGAGATCGAGACGGGCTCGCCGGCGATCGCGGCGGCGGTCGCCGAGCTGCCGCGCTGGCGTGACGACTTGGAACGGCGCCTCGGGTACGTCAACGAGGAACTCGAAGCGCACCGCGCGGTCCTGGGACAAATCGTGACGCTCCAGGAGAAGGCGGCGCTGGCACAGCGGCAGGTCGTGACCGCCCTCGTGCCGCCGGGACCGGAGGTCGCATAGATGACGCGCAAGAGGAACATTTGGGACCCCCAGCTTCTGGCCGACATAGCTGCCGTGACCGGGGTGAGCCGGAGGACGATCGAGCGCAACGTGTTGTTCCTGCTCGACAGGCTTCGCAACGAAGGCAGAGGAGGCAGCGTCGGAGCCATCGCCTCCGGCCCCACCAATGCCGAGGGGCCGTCGGCTCCCGGACGTGAAGCGAATGCAGCAGAGCTTGAGCCAGGAACAGATGGAAGAGAAAATGGACCTATGGCTTGCGGGGTTCGATCCGGTTGACCAGGGATGGTCGCTCGTGTGCGCGTGCTCGAGTCCCGAGGCGCCGAGCGTTCTTGAGGGCTACCGCGAGGTCCGGTTCGAAATCGAGGCCTACATTTCGCCGCTTGGCAAGCTGTCATGGTACGCGAAGCCTCTGTTCCCAGAGCGGGACGGGCGGGCCGCGGGGGCGGTCGCGTGAGCTACTGTGCGAGGTGTCCGAGGAGGGCCGATTTCGACGTCGAGGGGGTGCTCGTGTGCTGGAAGTGCGCGAGGCGTGACGCGGTGGGACGGGCGACGGGGGCGGCGTCGGCGGGGCGTGCGGGCGGGGGCGGCGGTTCGTAGAAGCCAGACCGGCGGGTTTCAAGTCATGGGAGGCCTGCGATGGGGCGGCCATCGCGGCCTTGGGCGGCGAGGAAAGGTCTAAGGGCGTCCTCGACCATGGCGAATGAAATGTCGGGCTCTTCCGGGGAGGCGCCGAGCCGACGATTGACTTGTCCGAAATGCTCTCAGGTCGTGGAGGTACGCGTCGGACAGAAACCGGCTTGCCCGAAGTGCGGATTCCAGGGAGGACGAGTCCCTGCAAGCCGCGCTACCGGGTCTGCGGCCCACCCGAACCCGCTTCCCCCTTCAGACGAGGGCCAGGCCATAGGAAACGGCGACGATGATTCGCAGCCACTGCGGCCCCCACCGTTCGGTATTTCGAATGATGGGCGGGTCACAAGGAGGGCGTTTTGGATCTCCATTCTGCTCGCGCCGTTCTACTTCGTGAGTCTCCTCGCCTTCTGGATAATTAGACGATCTGGCCAAACGTGGAACCGCCAGCATGGAGAACGGTGGCGCAACCACGTTGAACATTCCGGGGGCTTGACGACCACCTCCCGCCAGTCATCCGCCGCCGAACGTCAGCCGCCCGCAGCAAGCGCGAGGTCGGGCTTCGCGACTCGACCACCTGGTTCGACTGCGAGCTCAGGTCGGAGCGTGCGTCGGACCGTCCTGGCGAGCGCAGCCATCATCACCACGACGCTTGTGGTCCTTGGTGGCATCGTAACGTACCATTGTAGTCAAAATCCACGGTCGTGCGAGACGGTGCCAGAGCCGACCGGGAACCCTGCCGCACCCCCGGAGAGCGGCCAAGCGCTCGCGGGGGTAGCGGTGCATGTGGCAGACCGAGGTCTGGCCACATTGTGGTCGCGCGACGAAGCCGTACCTTCGTCGCGCAGCGACCGCGGATGGGATGAGCCGCATGGGATGGCGCTTGCGCCATCCGGCGACATGCTGATATTAACGGGGATTTCCGTTGCGAGGGACATGGATTACGAGGATTTCGTGACGGTAGCTTACGACGCCGAATCGATGCGACTCGTCTGGTCGAAACTCTACGATGGACCTAATCACCAAGAGGATGGAGCGCGAGGCGTCGTACTCAGCCCTGATGGGTCAATGGCCTACGTTGCGGGCGATAGCGACGACCCAGGGCAGGGAATAGATGCCCTGGTCTTCGCGTACGATGTTGCGACGGGAGAAAAAAACTGGGGATTCCGATACGACTTCACAGCGCCCAACGCGGCGTTCGGCCTGACATCAGATGAGGAAATCCATGCGGTCGCGATCTCCCCAGATGGCAGAACGCTGTTTGTGACGGGAGGCCGCCTCGACCTCAGTTCAAACACGGGCTACGACACGCTAACGGCTGCGATCGACACCAAGAGCGGGCGCCTGCTTTGGGAAAGCACGCTGAGCATTGGAGGCCTAGGGACCCGCGACGAAGGTGTCGTTATTGCTGCCACTCCCGATGGACAATCAGTGATCGTTGGGGCCTCGGGGCGAATTATCTCATATTCGGCGTCCATGGGTGTTGTTCAATGGACGGCACCGATTTCACGCTTCGAACCCGAGGCAATTGTGGTCGAGCCGAACGGCACGAGAGCATACCTGTCCGGCGACCTCGTGACCGTCGCATTGGATCTCTACACGGGTCGGCAGGTTTGGATGCAGGCATTCGAAGGGGCCCCTTACCCCTCCGATGAGGCCGATTCCATCGCGATCGATCCTGCGAAAAGACTCGTGTATGTAACCGGTCTTCGAGAGGTCCCGTCCGATGACGTCGAGTCCGTTACAATCGCATATCGCGCGGACACCGGCGGGCAAGTCTGGGTCTCTCGGTGGAACGCCCCCGGCAATGACCTTGGCGAGCCCGCGAGGCTGGGCTACCGTCCGGCAATGAAGAAGATGGGAGTAACTCCTGATGGAACCAGGGTCATCGTCGTCACGACCAGCAGTGGCCTCATTTCCACTTTCGCGCTGAAGGCCAGCGATGGCGCACAGTTATGGGAGTCACGTTACGGCGAACCCGCCACTTGGACAGGCCTGGCGAGAGGCTTGGTGTTGTCGGAGGACGGCGAGCGAGCGTTTGTATGCGGAATGCTCGGACATGATTTCGTGATTCTCCGGTACGATACTGCGACTGGGAACATTGTTCCTCGGTAACCCTACGCATCGACCAAGCTGTTTACGGACCTACGCACCGAACAATCGTCGGCGCGTGGAGCGAGAATCGTGCCAGTTCATAGCGGGCAGCCGACCGCGAGTCGCAGGAGCAGTAAGAAGCTCCCTGGGAGCACCGCAATCGCAATCTTTAACTCAAAAACAATTCGAATAGACTCACCTCCTGAGAATGGCGGAACGCTCGATGATCCTTCAAGGGGCCCCGTCATGATCTCGATAGATATTTTCGTTCATGGCCCGCCGAACTGGTGAATCGGGTTCGTTTCAACCAGGGGCCGGGCGGCCCTGTGCTCACCTCTTGCGGTGAGCACATGCCCGCCACGAACGAAACCGAAGCAGAGCTGGTCCGTGAATACCTCGAGAGCCACGTCGGCCCGGTCTGGAAGGAGGTCTGCCGCGTCTTCCAGGACCCGGAGCTTCGCCTACTCGTGCTCGACAAGGCGACCCGGCACATCTTTCATTGGATGGAGGATCGCGAGATGAAGGCCGCGCTCGCGGCGGCCCAGGTCGTCGCGAGGCGCAACGGGAACGGCGACGGCGGCGAGGACAACGGGTTCGTGCGGGCGGACCGCATCCCGATGTCCGAGGCGGCCGAGCGCGAGCCCGCCACGCCGAAGCAGCTGGCGTACCTGCGGGACAGGGGAGTGCCGCACCCGGCGGACATCACGAAGGGCGGGGCGAGCCGGCTGATCACGGAGAGGATAGAGGGGTTGGTGAAGGCGTAGACAATGGTTATAAATAGTCTGAACGATAGTCACATAGTTGTGACTATTCCCACGCCGTTGCTCCGGGACGTGTTTGGGAACGAGCACGCGCGGACCTTGCTCATCATGCTTACGAAGCGAGGGCAGGTCCGCTACAGCGCCGCCCGAGACGAAATGGGGCTCCATCCCCAAGAGTTCCAGCGGGCGCTGGACCGGCTCGAAGCATACGGGCTCATCGGATTCCGGGCTCCCGCAGACGTGAACAAGCCGCACGCGAAGCGAGAGTACGCCGTGTTTGTTGAGGCAACGGCGCTCGGCTCGTTCTGTGCCGACCTGTGGGAACGGATGAACGCCGACTTCGTCAAGCTCGCCCGGGAGCAGAAGATCTCGGAGAAGGCGCTGGTCGCCGCCACCGGATCGGAGTGACGCCCGTGACGGCGGCGGTCTTGGTCCTCGGTCCGACCAAATGGATCGACGACCGGGATCCGAGCCGCGTCCTCAACGGGGCCCCGCTCGAAATCCGGCGCGCGATCGCCGGCCGCATCCGGGAGATCGGCATCGTTGCCATCGTGCTAGAGGACCAAGCGAAGCGGGACGACGAGGACAACTTCGCGTTTTTCCTCCGTCTCATCGACGAGAATGACGTTGGGTCGTTTCTCGTGTTCTGGCCTTTCGGCGCCAGGCTCCACGGCCTGGACGTCGAGATTGGCCATCTCCTCACTCGACTCAGCGACGGCTCCCTTGAACCCGACGACGTGTACGTCCTCGCAGAGAAGCGCGCCCTCGACATCGAAGCAAAGGACGGCGCACTCGCCTGGTCCGAACCGGGGAACCGCACCCGGTACCATGAGGACCTCGTCGCGCGAGGGTGCCAGATTCGGCGCTGGTCGACGCCCGCGTCCTTGTGGGCGAACGTCGGGTCGTTCACGTGGGACCACCGGCGACGGCACGGGCCGTGAAGGATCAGGCCGGAAGCGGGGCCCCAAATCGGAGCTCTCGTTCGAGCTCCCCAAGAAACGAGCGGACGCCCGCATCCTCGAGAGTCGCGCCGACACTCTCGGGCCCATCGAGCATGGGGTCGAGGAGTTGCTCAAGCCCAGCGCGTGCCGCTGAACGATGACCTAGAGTGTAGAGGAGACGCAAGGCGTCACCCATCCGCCCCCGTGGTCGGAAATGGATGCCACCTTCGTCTGTAAACAGCCCGGTCCAAAAGCTACTTTGGAGCTCGATGCCGGCGCCGGCCGCTTCGTTGGCGACGGCTTCGAGGGCCGACCAAGACTCCGCTTCGGAAAGGTCACGCACGTTTTGTATGGCGGTATCGGGCACCCAATCCCCCGACACAAAGAGGGCTTCCACGAGGCCGCGGTTCCTCAGAGGCCCCTTCGGCATCACAACCAAGGCTTGGATGGCCAAGATACTGCACCAAGCAGGCTCGTGCAGCAGCACGCCCGAGTACGGTACGCCGGCCTCGCCCGCGGTCTGAAGGGCGACAAGCGCCGGTTTCCTCTGCTGCTTGTCAGCCTCCAAGGCGTGACGGAGGATCTCACAGGCCTCCGCGAGCCTCGAGTCGCCCGACGCAAGGCGAAGCCAACGAGCTTGGCACCATTCCTCGAACTCGCACTGGTCCAGTTCTTCCTCCCCAGGCGACAAACGCGGGACCAAGAGTTGGTCGAACAAGGACTCGACGGCGGCGACCCTGATTTCAAGCTCGGGCGTCAGCGTTAGGAAGCCAGGAGGTGGCTCCTCCCTTACGACGGCCAATCTTTCCTCTCCCATGCAACATCGCTTGTACTTGAGCCCGGAACCGCAAGAGCAGGGATCGTTTCGGCCGGTCTTGCCCATGCCGGACCATCAAGCCAGGAAGTACTTGAAGCCGGCGCTTTTCCAGCCCGGCGGCGCGAGCTTCGCCCCCTTGCGCTCGACAAGGCGACCCGGCACATCTTTCACTGGGTCGAGGACCGCGAGATGAAGGCGGCGCTCGCGGCGGCGCAAGTCGTGCGGCGGCGCAACGGTAACGGCGACGGCGGCGAGGACAGCGGGTTCGTGCGGGCGGACCGCATGCCGTTGTCCGCCGCGGCCGAGAACGAGCCCGCCACGGCGAAGCAGCTCGCGCACCTGCGGGACCGGGGAGTGCGGCACCCGGCGGACGTGACGAAGGCGGAGGCGAGCCGGCTGATCACGGAGAGAATCGAGGGGTTGGTGGGGGCGTAGACGACGTGCACCCCTTAAGAAGGCCCCGGCATGGGAAGCGACAGTTTCCGTTCATCCCGAAAACGCTTATCCTGCGCGTAGGGAACGCCAGGCCGGATCCAGGAAGGTGGCGGCGTGGTAGGTCGGGTAGGTTTCCTTTGCTTCAGCGGCGTGGCGGCTTCGCTCCTCGTCTTGATCCCGATGGCTTCCACCAGCTCCTCGCCCGGGGTCGACGCCGCCAGTTCCGGCACGCCCGGCGATCGGGTCGTCATGGTCTCGGGCACGGCGTGGGACAGCGACGGCACCGTCGCGTACGTCGAGGTGAAGATCGACGACGGGATCTGGCGCCGTGCCGTTGGCACGACCAGTTGGAACTATTCGTGGGACGTCTCGAACTTCCCGAACGGGTGGCGTCAGGTCCATGTGAGGAGTTATGACGGCATCGACCATTCCGACGTCAAGACGGTCAACGTGAACGTCGACAAGCCCGAGTACGTCTGCGACCCGCCCACCGACGACGACCGCGACGGCCTCACGGCCTGCGCCGAGGTCGACACGTACGGCTCCGATCCGAACAACCCGGACACGGACGCGGACGGCCTCCCCGACGGGGAGGAAGTCATCGAAGGCGAAGACGGCTTCGTGACGCTTCCCTACGATACGGACACGGACGACGACTTCATCGACGACCTCCACGACGCCTTCCCGACGGACGGCTGCGGGAACCGCGACACGGACGGAGACGGGGACCCGGACGACGTCTACTGCGACGCGACCGCGACGACGCTGCGCGCCGACGCGGACGACGACAACGACGGCACGCCGGACCCGCAGATCTATCCAGCCGGCTCGACGGGCGCGCAAACGATGATGGCGTCGGGGCTGCCAGTGCGAAACGTCACGGTCCCAGCCGGGACGACCTTCTTGCGCGTCGACCTCCCGCGCGGGGATCGCGCCGCCCTCGTTCGGTACAACCTGACGCCGCGCGACATGGACCGCCTCCATCCGTTATCGGTTAGCGATGCGGCTTGGGCATGAAAATCCGTGCTGTTGATGGGTGCACTTGTCGAAGCAGCGTCGCGAGCCGAGAGACCTTGAGCATGAAGTCGAACGTATCCTGACCGAAGCGTTCCCGGCTTCGTGGCTCCGCAGGAAGGCGCGCGAGACCGGCGCCGTCAA
>JBQTJL010000101.1:0-2301 GCA_052387135.1 Methanobacteriota archaeon
CGCCCGGTCGCCTATCGCGCGCCGAGCTTTTCGGTGACACCCGCGACGCCGTGGGCCTTCGAAGCGCTCGCCGAACGCGGGATCCTCATGGACTCGAGCGTGTTCCCGACCACCCGCGCCGATGGCGGGTTTCCCGGGGCGCCGATCGACCCGTACGAGGTCCCGACGCCGCACGGGGTCGTGCAGGAGTTCCCGCTCACGGTCCTTCCGATCCTCGGCCGGCGCGTGCCGGTCTCCGGCGGCGGGTACCTTCGCGCGTTCCCGTCCGGGGTCTTTCCCTGGGCCTTCCGGAGGCTCGCAGCGGCGGGGCGACCGGGCGTGCTGTACGTCCACCCGCGCGACATCGACCCGGACCAGCCTTCGCCCCCGATGCCATGGAGGCGAAAGGTGAAGAGCTACGTGGGTCTACGGGGCTCGGAGGGCAAGATCCGCGCGCTCCTCTCCGCGTTCCCGTTCGGGACGCTCGGGGAGTCCCTCCGGAGGTTCCAGCATGACCGAAGCGGTGCGTGACTACTTCGACCGGATCCACGACGACTTCGACTCGATCTACCGGGCCGACAAGAACCCCTGGCGCCGCTTCGTCGACCGGTACCTTCGGACGAGCGTCGACGCCCGGTACCGGTACGTGCTGCGGCTCCACGGTGAGAAGCGGTTCTCGCGGGTCCTCGACGTCGGCTGCGGCACCGGCCGCTACGGGATCGCGCTCGCGCGCCGGGGCGCCAAGGAGACCGTCGGCGTGGACTTTGCGCCCGCCATGGTCGAGGACGCGAAGCGTCTCGCGCGCGAGGCGGGCGTTGCGGACGCGTGCCGGTTCGAGGTGCGGGACTTCCTCCGCGACCCGCCGGACGGCCGGTTCGACCTCGTGCTCGCGATGGGCGTGTTCGACTACGTCGACGAACCGGTCCCGCTCCTTTCGGGGATGGCGAAGCACGGAGGCCTCGTCGTCGGGAGCTTCCCGGTCCGGTACCACCCGCTGACGCCGGTGCGGAAGGCGAGGCTCGCGGCGCACGGGGTCCCGGTGCGGTTCTACACGAAGGGCGAGATCGAGCGGGCCTTCGTCTCGGCGTGCCTGCCGGCGCCACGGATCGTGCGGCTCGCCCGCGACTACGTCGCCTTCTCCGGGGCCGCGACTTCCCGCGTCGAGAGGTAACGGAGGCGCGCCCCCGCGAGGACCCGGGCGCCGAGGCGAGCGACCGCGGGTCCGGCGAAGACGAAGAGGACCCACGTGAACTGCATGCGATGGCGGAGCGCCGTGCCGGCGTTTCCTTCGACGAGGCCATAGGCGACGATCCCGAGGACGAAGTACGCAGCGAGCGCGAGCGCCGCAGGCGTCCGCGCGCCGCGGACGACGCCGGCGATCCCGAGCGCGACGAGCGGGTAGAAGAGGAGCAGGTTCTCCACGGCCGCGAAGAACGCGACGGCGTTGTGGACGTCCCAGGGGAAGGGCACGAGGAGGAAGTGGGCGACGCCGGCCGGCAGGAAGAGCGCGACCTCGCCCCACGAGTCGAGGCGCCAGTCTCGAAGGTACGCAGAGCCGCCGCCCGTCCAGCTCCTCCGGAGGTAGTCGATGTCCGCGACGCGGACGCCGAACCCGGCGAAGAAGTCGACGAGGCCGAACTGGGCGGCGAACGCTTGGAGGACCGCCGCACCCACGAAGACGACGCCGGCGCCGACGAGGAGCCGCCGGCGCCCGTAGGGGCCCCGGAGCCAGGGCGAGGGGCCGCGGAACGCCGTGACGGCGGCGAGCGCGAGGAGGAACAGGACGACAATGAAGAGGGTCTCGCGGCGGAGCAGGGCGAGGTAGGCGACGCAGAGGAACACGGCGACACCGCCCGCGGGCGAGGACGCGCCGCCGGCCAGCGCGAGGTAGACGACCTGGGTGACGATGAGGATCGTGAGCGATTCCCGAAGGAGCTCGCCGTGGATCCAGACGATCGTCGGGAGGAAGGCGAAGGCCGCCAACGCCGCGAGCCCCGGGGCGCGGCCGTGGAGCGTCCGCCCGATGCGGAACACGTTGTAGGCCGCGAGCATTGAGAGGGCCGCGTTCGTCGCGCGTCCGAGGAAGAACGACGGCCCGAAGAGCGCGTACGGGACGGCGATCGCGGCCTCGTACGCGACCCGCTTGTAGTTGTACGTGTTCCACGTCGAGGGGTCCGAGACCGTTTCGGCGAAGGCCGCGGCGCCCCGGTGGTAGAGGAGCGCGTCGAACTTCGGGAACAGGCCAAAGCCCATGTCGGCGAGGATCACGAGGATCCGGACGGCGAAGCCGCCGAGGAGGACGGCCTGGAGCGTGCGGTCGCC
>JBQTJL010000102.1:0-2387 GCA_052387135.1 Methanobacteriota archaeon
CTCGAGCGGACGGCCGCGGCCATCGCCGTATCGAACATGCGGAAGGACCTCCGGAAGGGCAAGGTCCTCGTCGATTGGTCGCAGAACGACCCCCACAAGACGACCGTCTGCGTCTATTCGCTCCGCGCGCGCGACCGGCCCACGGTCTCGACGCCGCTCCGGTGGGACGAGGTCGAAGCCGGCGTCGCGGCGGGGGGGCGCACGCTCGCGTTCGAGGCCGAGGACGTCCTCGAGCGCGTGCGGCGTGAGGGCGACCTCTTCGAGCCGGTCCTCACGAAGCGGCAACGGCTCCCGGCCGGGCGGTCGTAGTCGCGACGAGGGGGCGGGGCTCACCCGATCTCGATGCGGACCGTCTGGACGCCGGCCGCGACGTCGACCTCGACCACCTTCGGGACCTTTTCCTTCGGGATCACGCTGATGACGCCGTTTCGCTCGAGGGTCGCGACCTTCACCTCGCGCGTTTCCTCGACCTGGCCTTGGGCCCGGATCGCCTCGTGAAGGTCATGCCGCGAGATCGCATGCGCCCGCATCGACGCCGAGTCCACCGCGCCGTCCTTCACGAGGGGATGGGGCCGTCCGTCGATCCACGTGTCGAAGCGCTCGGAACGGGACGCGGCCATCGCGAAGGCACCGTGGAGGAGGACGAGGACGAGCCCGGCAAGGAGGCTCGGGAAGAAGGGCGCCTCCGTGTTGATGGCGCGGCTCATCGTCGCGCCGAGCATGAACGCGAGGATCACGTCGAGCACGGTGTTCTTGCCGATGAAGCGCATCTATCCGAGCTTCAGCACGATCACGCCGGCAAGGTAGACGAGGACGGTGCGGAAGGCGATCTCGATGTAGCCGAGGTCGCCCGGCGCGTCTCCGAGGCCGAGATTGGTCGAAAGGGCGGCTCCGTCGATCATGCGTCCCTCGACGCCGACCCACGGTTGGCGGTTTCTGGTGCAGCCGTCGAACGCTAGCTCTCGAGGGTCGCCAAGAGGCGCGCCTTCACGGCGGGCCATTCGGAGGACAGCACGCTGTAGAAGACGCGGTCCCGGCTCCTCCCCTGTTCGTCGACGAAAAGGGACCGGAGGACACCTTCCTTCGTCGCACCGAGCTTCTCGATCGCACGCTGCGACCGCAGGTTCTCCCGGTCCGTCTTCAGCTGGACCCGGTTCGCTCCGAGGGTCTCGAACGCGTGGGCGAAAAGGAGGAGCTTCGCCTCGGTGTTTACGAGCGTGCCGCGGTGGACGCGGTCGAGCCACGTGTGGCCGATCTCCATCGTGCTGTGCCGAAGGTCGATGTCGAAGAGCGAGGTCGAACCGAACGCCGCGCCGGTCGAAGCGTCGCGCTGGAGGAACGGCAACGCCTTCCCGGCGGCGCCGTCCGCGCACCGGTCGCGGACCCACCGCGCGACGTCGTCGGGCCCGCGCACCTCGTAGATCGTGTACTGCCACACGTCGGGGTCGTCGCCGGGGCCGAAGAGCTCGGGCGCGTGCTCGGCGCGCAGCGGTTCGAGGGTGACGTGCCGGCCGCGGAGCGTGACCGGCGAGAGCGTCAAAGGCTCACCTCGATCCCGTACACGCGTTTCGGGTTCTCGGAGTGGATCGTCCAGAGCTGTTCCTCGGTCGCAAGGCCCCTCGCGAGGAGCTCGTTCGTCCGTTTTGGGACCGTCTTCGGGCCGAGGACCGCGCCGGGATACGCCGGGTCGTCCATGTAGTCGGTCTCCATGAGGAACCGCGTCCCTTGCCGGATCGCGGATTCGGCCGCGTCTTTCCCCACGAGCACGCTGGGGAAGAGCCCTCGGTTCGTGCCTTCCTCGACGATCGGAGGCGAGTAGTGCTTCACGGCCTTCTCGCGGGAAAGGCCCGCCGCGTCGCAGTGGCGCGAAAGGTCCTCGTACACTTCCGGCGTCCCGGTCTCGCAATGGATGATCGCGGCGCAGCCCAAGTCGCGGCAGAGCGCGAACGCGTAGTCCATCTGGGCGTTCGCGGCGGCCCAGACCTCGGGTGCGACCGGCGTCCAATGGGGGCGTCCCACTTCGCCGAGCGCGACCGCGCGCCCCTCGCGGACGAACGACGCCGCGGCGTCGAGGCCCGCGCGGTACGCGGCGTCCGCCTCCGCGATCGGATGGCCCGCCTCGAGCATCTTCGTGAACTCGGCCGGGTGCGGCGCGAGCGCGACGAAGACGCCCACCTCGGGCACTCGCTCCCGCACGCGGTCCGCGAGCGCGAGCGTCGTCTCCATCGCGCGCCGGTGGTCGTCGCCGCTCGTGTTGAACCGAGGCGGGCCCCCGTACGGCTTATGGACCACCATGAGGTGCGTCCCGCCGGCGCGGTGGAACTCCTTCACGGCCTCCTCGATGCGGCCCGAGGGGTCGAGATGGAAGTGGTTGTCGAGGACGGGGA
>JBQTJL010000103.1:0-12374 GCA_052387135.1 Methanobacteriota archaeon
CTCTTGCGCGACGAGGGACGCGAGGAGCTTCGGGACACGGTTCGGGGACGGGGCCTCGGCGGCCTCGGCCAAGAGCCGGACGATCGCGTCCGCGGAAGGCCCGGGCTCGGACTCCGTGGTTCGGCGCGCGGCGGCTCGGCCGCCCGCTCCGCGTGCGTTAGAACCCCTTGCCAGCGTGAGCCCCTCCGATGTAGCCGGGTTGAAATTTCCTCAGTCTAAGTCGGCAACCGACTATTTAAGGCTTCTCACAAGGGAGGCAACAGTAACCGGTAGGGTGTATTATTATCCTACCTGGTAATTGAATCCCGGACGGGCGCGTGGAGATAGTTCTGGACTGGGGTCTTGCCGAAGGGGACGCCGACTGCGGCACCGTCCGCGTCGGCAAGGACCGTGGGCGTCGCCAGCCGCACGTCGCCGGCTCCGGCGGCCGGCCGTCGGAACCCGGATGCCGCGTGGAGGCCGCCGACGAGCATGCTCCGCTCCTCGAATCCGGGATACACGATCTCGGTCATCATGCCGCCCGGGTCGATCCCCTCGTTCTGCGTCGTGAAACCGGAGTGGTCGTGGAACATCCAGATCCCCGGGTTCGTCCCTTCGAGGAGGAGGTCGAGGCGCTCGCCGGGAACGATCCCAAACGTGTCGCCCCGGACGGGTGACGCGAGCGGGTACCCGTCCTTGTGGGTAAGAAGCATCGAATGCCCGTGGACGTGCATGCTGAACACCGTGAAGCCGGCGTTCACGAGCCTCACGCGCACGGCCTCGCCCTCCGCGATGCGGATCGGCTCGCCGTACGGGAAGGCGGCGCCGTTTGCGATGAACGTGTTGTAGAAGGGCGCGTACGCCGGGTACGTGACGGGATACCAGTCGCGCGTCTTCGTGGCGCCCGTCGTCTGGGCGCCCCGCACGAGGAACGGGTTGTTGTTCGCCGCGTCCTGGGCCTGGCGTCTCGCGAACTCCTCGTACGCGAACGGATCCGACGTCTGCGGCGCGTTCTGGTTGCCCGGATCGAGCGACTGGATGTGGAACTTGTCCATGTCGTCCAGCATCACGTGTACTCGCGGGCGACGGGCGCTTCGGCGCTCCCGTCCCGGGGCTCGACGATGAACGGCCCATACATTCCCATGTCGATATGATGCTGCGAGTCGACGTGGCAGTGGTACCAGTGCGTCCCCGGGGGCCCCGCGACGAACTCGTAGTCGAACGTCTCGCCCGGCTGGACCGGGACCTGGCCCATGTACGGCGCGCCGTCCATGTCCCAGGGCACGTGGAGCCCGTCCCAATGGACGGTGTGGTTGAACTCGGCCATCGTGTTGTGGAAATGCACGACGACGCGGTCTCCATCGCGGACACGGATCTCGGGTCCCGGGACCTGGGCGGTCGCGGGGTCGTCGGACAGCGTGAAGCCCCATATGAGCATCTGCACGCCCGGGTACGGCGAGTGCCACATCGGGAACACGTACAGGTCGAACTCGCGGACTTCCGGGGAGCCGCCAACCGGAAGCCGGGAGCCGGCGTCGTCGCCGGGCCCGAGGCAGCCGGCAAGGACGATGAAAAGGGCGGCAAGGAGAGGGAGGCGCATACCGGACCCGACGTGGCCCCGCATGGGATAAACGTTATGGAAGGTCGTCCCCTGAAGAATAAGTAGAAAGTAAGTAGAAAATACTTATGCCCGCGCCGCGCACGGGAGCCGGACTGCCCGACGGGAGCGACGGCCGACGGCCGCCCGACCAGAAGGCAGTTCGCGATCGCCATGAGGACGACGCCCACTCCAACGGCCCCGGAGCCGCGCGCAAGCCATCAAGGGTTGGGGGCGCTGGTCGGGCCGCGGGGGGGAATCGAAGACGAGCGGCTCCCCTCCCGTTTCGGGCGAAAAACGCACCCTGCGCCCGTTCAGCGCACGCCGGGCTTTCGTGGTCGCTCGGCCCCGAGCCGGATGATGTGCATACATCGCCGTCCGCCCTTGGCCAACGTCTCCCGCAGGTCCACGAGGGCTTCGGGCACGGCCGCCTTCATGATGCCCTCGTCCAGGCATTCACATAGCGCTTCGGGGTCTTTCCTTGCTGTCTTGAGGAAGGGGCAATTGCGCTGGACGAGGAGAACGTCGTTCCCGTGTCGCTCGACGGAGGCTTCGAACCCGAGACGATTGTAAAGGTCGACCAAAGCCGCCAAGCGCTGGTCTACGTCCGCGCCGTTCGCCAACGAGGCGGCGAGGTTCCGGGCGATCGCGTCGAGGTGGCTGAGGAGGGCTTGCCTGCCACCCCTCGTCTCCACCTCGCACAAGAGTGCCGACAACAGCAAGGAGTAATCCCGCGGGAACGCCTCCTGGCCCTCGTGCGTGAGGCGGTAGCGCTTCTTGGGTCGGCCGGGCCCTTCAATGACGTCCTCGGCGGCGACAAGACCCTCTGCCCGCAACGCCTCCAGGTGTCGGTAGACGGAACTAGTATCCACGGCGAGTTCCGCGGCGATGTCCTGTGCCTGGCGGGGCCCGTCGCGGAGCGCACGCAGGATCCCTAGTTGCGCGTTCGTTGGGTCCATGGACGACCATAATGCATCGCCGATATTTAATGCTTATGACGGCAACAAACACTATATACTGGCGGCGCCTACACCTTTCCGATGACGCCGAATGGTTCCAACGGCCGATCCAAACGGCGGGCCGCGCCGTCGCTCGACGTTCTCCGAAACGGGGACGGAAACGGGACACTCGCGCAAAGAACCGACGACGTCGCCGAAGAGGCCGTCCGCGCGATCCTGCGCGCCACGGGCGAAGATCCAGAGCGCGAAGGACTGCGCGAGACGCCAAGGCGCGTCATCCGCGCGTTCCGAGAGCTTACGGAGGGATACAGCGAGGACCCCGCCGAGATCCTGTCCCGGGATTTCGTCGACGCGTACGACGAGATCGTCATCGTCGAAGGAATCGAGTTTTGGAGCTTGTGCGAGCACCACCTCCTGCCGTTCCATGGAAAGGCGACGGTGGCCTACCTCCCCAACGGGCGCGTCGTGGGCCTAAGCAAGCTCGCGCGGCTCGTCCACGGGTTCGCCCGACGCCTCCAGGTGCAGGAACGTCTCACGGACCAAATCGCCGATGCGATCGAGGAGCACCTCGGGACTCGGGGCGTGGCCGTCCACGTCGAAGCCCAACACATGTGCATGTCCATGCGAGGCGTGCAGGTACCGGCCACGACCGTCACGCGCGCCTTCCGTGGAGCACTGCGCGACGGGGAGCGCCGGCGAGAATTCCTTGACCTCGTGCGGAGCAGGGGAGTCTTTCCGTGAGTCCGGATGCGAGGGCGCGGAACCCACTCGCTCGACAGACAGCCCTCGTCACCGGCGGCGCCCGACGTATTGGACGCGCCATCGCCCTGGCCCTTTCTGAGGCCGGCGCGGACGTCGTCGTTCACTACAAGGATTCGAAAGAGGAAGCCGCCGCACTCGTCGAGGAGATCCGTGCGCGTGGCCATGACGCCTCGGTCGTCCAAGCCGACCTGGCGTCGCCCCACGGCCCCGAGGCGCTCTTCGAGGAGGCGCTCCGCCTGGTCCGGAGCCCGATTCGCATCCTCGTAAACAACGCCAGCGTCTTTCCCGCTGGGGGTCTCCCCGACGTCGACCTCGGAAGCCTCGAGGCCACCCTCCGTATCAACGCTTGGTCGCCGTTGTTCCTTTCCCGGGCGTTCGCACGCCGAGGTGGCCCCGGGGTCGTCGTGAACCTCTTGGACACGCGCGTGGCGCACGTCGACCCGGCCCGCGTCGCCTACCAGATCAGCAAGGACGCGCTGGCTCGCATCACGAAGCTGCTTGCCGTGGAGTTTTCGCCACGAGTTCGCGTCAACGCCGTCGCCCCCGGCGCCATCCTCCCTCCCGAAGGCGCGGGACCGGACCACTTGCGACGCCTCGCACGAACCCTGCCGCTTCGAAAGCACGGCGACCCGAGCGACGTGGCCGACGCCGTCCTCTTCCTCGTGAGGAGCCGCTTCGTCACGGGCCAGACGCTTTTCGTGGACGGCGGCGAACACGTGAGGGGGCATGGGCCGTGAGCGAGAAAACCGGAGACCGGACGTTCCTCCGTGACTTGACGGCCCGTTGCATCATCGGGGACAACGACTCGGAGCGCGAAAAACAGCAGGAGCTGGTCCTCAACATCGAGTTGTGGACCGACCATCGGCAGGCGGCGGCCACGGACGCGCTTGAGGACGCCCTTGACTACCGGGCCGTAAAAAAGGACGTGCTCGCCTATGTCGAGAACTCCGAGCATCGCCTCATCGAGGCCCTGGCCGAGCATGTCGCGCGGATCTGTCTTAAGGATTCGCGCGTGGAACGGGCGCGTGTTACCGTGGACAAACCCGGCACCCTTCGCTTTGCAAGAAGCGTGGCCGTCCAGGTCGACCGCGGGAGGTCGTAGGGCATGACTCGCTATTTCGTCGGTGTGGGCTCGAACATCGATCCGAATGCGAACATTCCGGACGCGCTGCGAATGCTGGCCGGAGCGACGCGCATCTCTGTCATCTCCACGTTCTACAAGACGCCCGCCCTTCGACGCCCCGGCGACCCCCCCTTCGCAAACGGTGTCGTCGCGGTGGATGCATCGCTTCCTTCAGCGCGCGTTTTCCAAGCCTTGTTGCATCGCATCGAACGCCGGCTCGGCAGGACCCGGCCCGATGACCCTTACAGCCCGCGAACGATCGACCTGGATCTGGTGCTCAAGCGAGGCCCGCCCGCAGACCGGGAACGCGGCCTACCCAACCACCGCGACATTCGGGATCGCGCGTTTGTGGCCATTCCCCTCTTGGAAGTGGCTGGCGACGTCGATCTGCCCGAATGGGGCACTCGGCTCTCCCTCCTCGCGGCCGACATGCCCACGACGAGCTTGGAACCGCTTTGCGAATTCACAGCCGGACTACGCGAACGTTTCACCAAGAATGGAAGGACGAGAATCCATGGACACCGCCGCGCGCGTCATCAGCTCCTGGGCCCCAACTCCGACCACGCACGCCATCCGGCTCGAACGACCCGACCACTTCCGGTTTGCGGCCGGCCAGCACGTGATGCTCCAACTCGAGACCGATGAAGGTGTCGATGATCGCTTCCTCTCCATCGCCTCCTCGCCGACGCGGAACCACATCGAGTTCGCCGTGCGCCTGTCCGACAGCAATTTCAAGAAGGCGTTCCGCCGCCTCAGCGCGGGGGACGAGGTGGGCCTCGCAGGGCCGGCCGGGCGGTTCCTCCTCGAAGAGGGCTTCCCGGCCGTGTTGCTTTCTGGAGGAATCGGAATCACGCCGATCAAGAGCATGATCGAGTACGCCACGGACACAGGGCTCCCCAGCCCGCTCGTCCTCTTGTACGGCAACAGGTCGCCGCAGGAGATCGTTTTCGTCGACGAGATCGACCGCTTAGCCAAAGAAAACGCGAACCTGAAAATCGCGTACACGGTTGATGACGTTTCCCAAGCGGGGGATTGGAGCGGACGTACGGGACGGATTGACGCCAGCATGGTGCGTGAAGAGGTTCAGCGCCTCGACGCCCCCGTGTTCTACGCGTGCGGCCCGCCGGGCATGGTGGCGTCCTTGACGCGGCTCCTCGCGGATTTGGGAATTGACAAGAATCGGGTGCGTACCGAGAATTTCGAGGGATACTAAGCCGCGATGCAGCGGAGGAAGAACCATGACACGCGTCGTAACCCTTAGAGACACGGGACCCTTAGGCATCGACAAGGAAAACGTCCAAAACGGAAAGCTCTGGATCTGCAGGTGCGGCCTCTCCGCCAAATGGCCCTCCTGCGACGGCAGCCATGCCCACGCGCGAAAAGAGCAGTCCAGTGTCGTCTACCACCACCGGCGCGAATCGCCCGGGGGCGCGATCTCGACGCGGGAGGGCCTGCCCGCATCCGCCGACGAGGCCGACCCGCGCCCGACTCCTTGAGGGCCTACGTTCATGATGCATCGACGTAATGTGTCGGCCGGTGATTTGGCATGGTAAGAATCGTCCAGCTGAACGACATCCGCCCTCTCGTCTTGAAGAAGCAAGACCTGAAGGGAGACGTGATCGAGATATGCCGATGCGGCCTGTCCGCGCAATGGCCGATCTGCGACGGGACCCACAAGGAGGCCCGCAAGGAGGAACCCGGCAAAGTCTACGTCTACACGCGCACCGTCCCGGACGGCAAGCTTGTCCGGCAGGAATTGGCGCCGGCGCAGACTCCCCCGGCGAACCCGCGGCCGGAAGGCATGGAAGTGGCGTGAGACAGAGCCCTCGGACGAGCGACGGCCGCTCCACGCCGCGACGACCCCGTTTGACCGGGTGCGGAAGCTTCATCCTCCTGGATTTCACGACCACCGAATGGTGGGTCAGACCCCGGAAGCGGCGGCGGATGTTTCGAAGCGGGGAATGGAGGACGAGCGGTCGCCGCTTCCCGACAGGCCGCCGAGCCGCCCGACCGAGGGGCGGACCGAGGCGGGCGAACGGATGCCGGCCGAGGACAAGGAGGGCGTCGAGGCCGTAGCCTTGTGCTACGGACGAGGAGCCCGACGCAGTCCTCGGACGGCAGACGCCGCCCGCCGACGGGAGTCCCGAGGGAGGGTGCCGAGGAGGCCTCTAATCGAAGTCCATGTCGCCGGCGCCCGGGCCGCCGGGTCCGCCCTTGCCGCCCTCGCCGCCCTTCGGGGACTTCGAGGCGATCACGTCGTCGATCCGGAGGATCAACGCCGCGACCTCGGCGCCCGAGCGGATCGCCTGGGTCTTTACGCGGAGCGGCTCCAAGACCTGCTCCTTCTGCATGTCGACCGGCTTTCCCGTCGCGAGGTTCAGGCCGGCCGTCCTCTGGCCCTTCTCGTGGGCCGCGCGAAGGTCGACCAACGCGTTGATCGCGTCGAGCCCCGCGTTCTCGGCGAGGGTCCGGGGGATGATCTCGCAGGCGTTCGCGAAGCACTCGATCGCGAGCTGTTCGCGCCCGCCGACGGTCGTCGCGAACTCCCGGAGGCGGAGCGCGAGCTCGATCTCGGGGGCGCCGCCACCCGCGAGGACCTTGCCGTCCTCGATCGTGACCGAGACCACGCCGAGCGCGTCATGGAGCGAGCGCTCGATCTCGTCGACCACGTGCTCGGTGCCGCCGCGGATGAGGATCGAGACCGCCTTCGCCTTGGGGCACCCCTCGACGAACGTCATCTCCTCGTCGCCGACCTTCCGTTCCTCGACGAGTTTTGCCGCGCCCAAGTCGTCCTTCGACAGGTCGTCGAGGTTCGAGACGATCCGGCCGCCGGTCGCCTTCTCGAGCTTCTCCATGTCCGACTTCTTCACGCGGCGGACCGCGTAGATCCCGGACTTTGCGAGGAAGTGCTGCGCGAGGTCGTCGATCCCCTTCTGGCAGAAGACGACGGAGGCGCCCGAGTCCAGGACCTTCTGGACGTAGGACCGGAGCATCTTCTCCTCCTCCTCGAGGAACGAGTGGAGCTGCGCGGGGTCCCGGATCTGGATCTTCGCGTCGACCTCGGTCTTGCGGATCTCGAGGGCGGCGTTCAAGAGCGCGATCTTCGATTTCTCGACGCGCTGCGGCATCCCCGAGTGGACGCGCTCCTTGTCGACGATGATCCCGTCGACGAGGTTCGTGTCGGCGACCGAGCCGCCGTGCTTCTTCACGATCTGGATGTTGTCGATGTCCGCGTCGAAGCCCGCGGACGGCCCGCCGTGCTTCGGGACGGTCACCGCTCGGACCGCGCGGACCGAGATGTCCGCGAGGAGGTCCTTGTGGGCCCACGCCGACTTCGAGGCCATCGCCGTCGTCGCGACCTTGCGGAGCTCCTTCTCGTCGTCGGAGCGCACGGGAATCGCGATCTCGCCGAGGACCTCGAGCGCCTTCTCGGTCGCGAGGCGGTACCCCTTCGTGATCAGCGTCGGGTGGACGTTCTCCACGAGCTCTTCGGCCTGCTTCAGGAGCTCGCCCGCGAAGACGACCGCGGTCGTCGTGCCGTCGCCGCATTCGTTGTCCTGGGTCTTTGCGACCTCGACCACCATCTTCGCCGCCGGGTGCTCGATGTCGATCTCCTTGAGGATCGTCGCGCCGTCGTTCGTGATCACGACGTCGCCCAAGCTGTCGACGAGCATCTTGTCCATGCCTTTGGGCCCGAGCGTCGAGCGGACGGCGTCCGCGATCGCGCGCGCCGCCATGATGTTGTTCGCCTGCGCGCCCTTGCCCCGGTCCCGGGTCGTGCCTTCCTTGAGGATGTAGATCGGTTGGTTGCCCATCATGGACGGGTCCTCCAAAAGCAGGCCGGATATAGCGACTCTTCTATATAGCGTTAACCCACGCTGCGGCGGGCTTCCCGGAAGGTACCTTCCCGAGGAGCAAGATTTAATATGGACCTGTGGAAGAGGTCGATGTGCGGGCGGCTTCGGCCGCTCGAATCCCGGAAGGGGTGTTGCCGTAAGACAACAGATCCAGTGCTGACGTGCAGGCCTCAGCCTCCATGCCTCCCAAGCCTCCCAACTTGGTTTTCCCCTGCACGCCAGCGCCCCTCCGGTTTTCCTTTCCTTTTCTGCTTCGGAATGGCCTCTTCTCCGGTTCGTCCAGGGAATGAGCTACGCGGAATGAGCTACGCGGAATGAGCTACGCGGAATGAGCTACGCGGAATGAGCGTCCATTCCGGCGCCGCAAGCGCCTCATCCCGGCCGCGAAGCGGCCTCATTCCGGGCCGAAGGCCCTCATTCCGCGCGCCGAAGGGCGCGCTCATCTCCCAGAGCGCGGGCCTCGATCCCCAACCTCTGCGTGACCGCCGCGGCAAGCTCTTTCGTCTTCCCGTGGATCGTGTAGACGCGTTCCGGCTCGCACCGCTTCACGAACTCGAGGAGCTGCGAGAAGCCCGCGTGGTCCGAGAGCGGGAACTGGGCGTCGATGTCGAACTGCTTGAAGAAGCTCCACGCGTGGCACCAGCCCGAGGCGTACGCAAGCGAGCCGCCCGCGCGCCGGATCATCTTCGCGAAGGCCGACCCGCGCTTCAATTCCGCGTTCTCGACGACATAGAAGGAACTGTCCTTCCGCGAGTCCGCGACCAAGGTCGCATCCCACTCCGCAAAGTCGAGCGGGATCCCGTGGCTCCCGTAGATCCGGCAGTGCGCGGCGACGCCGGCCGTGACGTAGGGCCGGATCCCCTCCTTATTGAGGAGCGCGACGAGCTCCTGCGCGCGGCCCAACGGATAGGCGCCGAACGCGATCGGGCCCCCTTGCTCGCGGCGCCTGCGGACCCACGCCGCGATCTGGTCCAAGACCAGCGCCTTCGGCGGAAGGTCCCACCGCGGCGCGCCGTACGTCGACTCGACGATGAGCGTCTCGCATCGCACCGGTCGCGCGGCGGGCACCGTGAGGCCGTCCTGCGGCGAGAAGTCGCCGGTGTAGAGTACGCCGTCGGTTTCGACCATCGCCGCGCCGAGCACGTGTCCGGCCGGGTGCAGCGTCACGTCGAACCCGCCGACCGCGACCCGGGTCGCAAAGGGAGCGACCTCGCCGTCCTCGCCGGGGCGTCGGAGGCGGAGGAGGTCGCGTGTGGGCGCCGTCATCAGCGCGTACGGCGTCCCTGCTTCCGGCTTCCGGCTGCCCGGCCGTCGGTACAGGTGGTCGGCGTGCCCGTGCGACACGACGGAGGGACCCGTGAGGACCTGCGGGTCGAGGTGGAGCGTCCCATGCGGGGCCCGGAGCTCGAACCCGTTTCCCGCGAGGACCTCCATCGCCTCGTGCATCCTCCTTCGGGTACTTCCCGGTAGCGGGCCGATTTCCTGTGCATCGCCGGGAGCGGGCCGTACTCCTGTTCGTCGCCGGGAGCGCGCCCGACTCCAGTGCGTTTCGGGGAGCGGGCGCTTCTCCTGTACGTCGCCCGGAGCCGGTCGCTCACATGCATGAACAGGGGCGACCGCATGGCTCCCAGGCATGGACAGGAGCTACCGCTCTCGCTCCCCGCACGGGCAGGAAGGAACGCGCGCTCCCGTTTTACGTCGACAAACCGGGCGGCACGTACGTCGGCAGGATCGCCGGCCGTTCGATCGTCGAGAGGAGGAGCTGGCTCTTGCCGTCGCCGACCGTGATCCCGGTCGCCTCGGGCGACGGGGACGGCACGATGTCCTCGACGCCGGCCTTGTGGACGACCAAGGCGAGCGAGTGGCCGCGGCCCACGTGCGCGTCGAGCGGCTCGAACTCCATCGCGACCTCGATCGGCTGTCCCGGGACGAGCGTCTGCATCTCGGTGTTGCCGCCCTGGTGGAACCGGAGGTTCATCGCGGCCCACCCGATCCGCATGAGGCGGCCGTCCGGGAACACGTCGTAGAGCTCGGCGAAGAGGTAGCCGCCCGCGGCGGTCGACGGCGTCGCGGTGAGGACGAGGTTCGAGAGCCCCGCGAGCCGGAGGTCCTTCTCCAAGGGCTCGGAGCGAAACTCGAGCGCGTCGCCCGCGGGCCCCAGCGAAAGGAGCCCGGTCGAGCCCCCGACGACGAGCGTCCCGGGAGAGCCTTCGCCGGCCTTCGCGAGCGTTCCGTCCGCGGAGAGCTCGAACACCGTGTCGAACGCGTCGCGCGGCGGGTACGAGGCTTCGGAGCGCCAGACGAAGAGCGAGTCCTCGACCTCGACATCGAGGGCCGGCTTCGGGCCGACGCCCTTTAGGTAGAAGTCGAACCAGCGGACGGTCTGCTCGGCCCAGTCCCAGCGGACGTTCCGGTGCTCGTCGACCCGATCGGGATACGCGTGGGCCCAGACACCGAGCCAGGCCTTCGTCTCGATGCCGGCATCCTGCAGTTCGTTCACGAACGGCACGACCTGGCTCGGGTTCACGTTCCAGTCTTCGAGACCGTGCACGATCCAGACGCTGCCCTTGTAGTTCTCGAGGACGCGCGGCTTCGTGTTCCGGTCCTGCCAGTATTCGGAGGACGCGTCGCCGGTCGCGGCTGCTGCGAACGAGGACGGGATCCCGACCGCGACGTCCGTGCAAGCCTGGTCCTGCAAGTGGTCGGCGCGGTGTCCCGGCGCGCCGCCGTCGAGGGCGCCCACGCCGTAGCCGGCCCAGTAGAGGCCGTTCGTGAAGATCGGGCCACGGGCCTCGCTCGTGCCGTTCTTGAAGAGGAGGTCCGGTTGCGAGGGGACGCCGGCGATGGGGACGATCGTCGTAAGGTACGGGTTCCCGGTCGCCGCCGCAAAGAACGGCGTCGAGCCGTCGTACGAGCGGCCCATCATCCCGACCTTGCCGCTCGACCACGCCTGCTCGCCGAGCCACGTGACCATCGCGTCGACGTCGCCCTGCTCCGAGAGCGACATCGTCTCCATGCAGCCCGCCGAGTTCCCGGTGCCGCGGACGCTCATGTAGACGACGGCATAGCCGCGCGGCACGAGCCACTCGTTCAACGGCGGGCGGAACTTCTCGCGGTCGATGTGGTCGGCGTAGTACGGGCCCGAGTCCATCACGACGGGGAGGCGGCAGGTCTCCGGGACGGCCTCGGCGTCCCAGTCGCAGCCGTCGATCTTGGGGCGATAGATCCCCAGCGAGATCTCGGTCCCGTCGAACGAGGGGACCATGACCTCGAGCCCGGGGAGTGTTTCGTAGATCGCGGGCGAGAGCGGGGACGACCACGCGCGGCTCGTGTCGAAGACGGCGCGGCGAAGGTCCGGAAGGGCCTGCGGCTCGACCGAGTCCGAGCTCGTGATGCAGCCTGCGAGCACCGGGGTCCCGAGGAGGAGCGCGCCAAGGAGTACGATACGGGGATGTGCCTTCATGCCGACCAACCGGGCCGGAGTCCGCTTCCGGACACATCAACCTTCGCGTCGCCGCATCGTCACTTGCCCGATTTTCGGACGACCTTCGGGCCGTGCGGGGTGTCCTCGATCGCGAACCCGAGGCCGGCGAGGCGGTCCCGGATCGTGTCCGCGATCGCGAAGGCGCGGGCCTTGCGGGCCGCCTCTCGGACCTCGACGAGGAGGTCGAGCAGCGGTTGCACGTCGCCCCCGGTCGCGGCCGCGCCGGGCTCCGGGAGGACCGCGAACCCCTCGCCCGCGGCCCGGGACAGGAACTCGTGCGCCTTCGCGAGCGGGTCCCGCTGCGGGACCCACGGATCGATACCGGCCACGTCCGCGTCGCGGCCCTCGCCGGCGACGTACCGGTTCACGACGGCCACCGCTTCGAGGAGCTTCGTGAGGGCGAGCGGCGTGTTGAAGTCGTCGTCCATCGCCTCGTCGAACTCTCTTCCGAGCGCCGCGAGGCGCTCGGAAGAGATGGAGTCGAGGGCCGGGGCCGGGGGCGCGGGCCGGGCCCTGGAGCGGGCGGAGGGGGCGTTTGAGGCCGCCGTGCCGTGGCGCGCCGGGGGGCGGCGCGCCGGCGGGGGGGTCGGCGCCGGGTAGGCGGCGCGGCGGC
>JBQTJL010000104.1:0-2428 GCA_052387135.1 Methanobacteriota archaeon
TCCCGAGCGTCGTCGATCTCGCAAAGTACCCGCGGGACCGCGCGCCCCCCGACGGGCCGTTCACGATCGCATGGATCGGAAGCCGCACGACCGCCCCGTACCTCGGCCTCGCGGAGCCGGCGCTCGCGCGCGTGCTGCGGGCGGGCGAGCGGGTCCGCGTCGTGGGCCCACGCGCTCCGGCGCTCCGCGTCCCCGTCGAGGAGCGGCCGTGGTCCGAGGCGACCGAGGCCGCCGACCTCGCCTCATCCCACGCCGGCATCATGCCTCTTCCCGACACGCCGTGGGAACGCGGGAAGTGCGGCTACAAGATCGTCCAATACATGGCCGCAGGCCTCCCCGTCGTCGCCTCGCCCGTCGGCGTGAACCGCGACCTCGTCGAACCCGGCAGGAACGGGTTCCTCGCGGCCGGCACCGACGAATGGGTCGAGGCCCTGACGCGGCTCCGCGACGAGCCGAAGCTCGCCGAATGGATGGGGCGGGAGGGACGAGCGAAGGTCGAGCGCGACTACTCGGTCGAGGCGAACGCTCCGCGGTTCGCGCGGCTCCTTCGAGAGCTCGAGGTCGGGTCCTGATGTGCGGCGTCGCCGGACTCCTTGCCCCGAGCTGGGACGGCGCGCGGCTCCGCGCGGCCGCCCAGGCGATGGCGGACGCAATCGCGCACCGCGGCCCCGACGACGCAGGCACCTACGTCGACGCCGACGCCGGCGTCGCCTTCGGGCACCGCCGGCTCTCGATCGTCGACCTGTCCGCGGCCGGACACCAGCCGATGGCCTCGGCCTCGGGCCGCTACGTCATCACATACAACGGCGAGATCTACAATGCGGCCGAGCTCGCGGAGGACCTTCGCGCCGTCGGTCGCCGGTTCCGCGGACGCTCCGACACGGAGGTCTTTCTCGCGGCGGTCGAGGCGTGGGGCCTCGAGAAGGCCGTCGAGCGCGCCGCCGGGATGTTCGCGATCGGGCTCTGGGACCGCGACGCGAGGACCCTCCATCTCGTCCGCGACCGCATCGGGAAGAAGCCGCTCTATTACGGCCGCGTCGGGGACGCCTTTGGCTTCGCCTCGGAGCTCCGGGGCCTCCGCGCGCTGCCCGGCTTCTCCGCGCGGATCGACCGCGGCGCCGTCGCGCTCCTTGCGCGCCTCAACAACGTTCCGGGCCCGCACAGCATCTACGAAGACGTCCGCAAGCTTCCGCCGGGGACGCGGCTTTCGGTCGGGGCGTCCGTGCGCGAAGCGCCAGAGCCGGTCCCCTATTGGTCCCTGACGCCCGCGGCGCTCGCGCCGCGCGCCCCGGACGCGGACGTCCCCACGGAGGTCGATGCGCTCGACCGGCTGCTCCGGCGGGCGACGGCGGAGCGGATGGTCGCGGATGTGCCGCTCGGGGCGCTCCTCTCGGGCGGGATCGACTCCTCGACGGTCGTCGCGCTCATGCAGGCGCAGAGCCGCGAGCCCGTCCGGACCTTCACGATCGGGTTCCACGAGGAGGACTACGACGAGGCCCGGCACGCGCGCCGCATCGCGGAGCACCTCGGGACGGCCCACGAGGAGCTCACGGTCACGCCCGAGGAGGCGATCCGCGTGATCGAGCGGCTCGCGGACGTCTACGACGAGCCCTTCGGCGACTCCTCGATGATCCCGACCACGGTCGTCTGCGCGCTCGCGCGGAGCAAGGTCAAGGTCGCGCTCACCGGCGACGGAGGGGACGAGCTCTTCTGCGGCTACAACCGCTACGTCCTCGGGGACCGCGTGTTCTGGGCGATGCGCCGCCTCCCCCGAGCCGGCCGCCGCGCCCTCGGGTCCGCGCTCTCCGCGGTTCCGGTGGGGGCCTATGACCGCGGAGGGGCTCTCGCGCGCCTTGCGTCGCGGGACGTCCCGGCGCAGCTCGGCGACAAGGCGCACAAGCTCGGCCGGATTCTCCAGGCGGGCACGCCCGAGGCGTTCTACCACGCCATGGTCCACCACTGGACCCGTTCCCCCGGGCTCGTGCAGGGCGCCGAGCCGCCGACGACGCTCGTCGAGGACGTCGCGCGCTGGCCGCGCCTTGCCTCGCCCGTGGAGCGCATGATGTTCGTCGACACCCTCACGTCCCTCCCCGACGACATGCTCGTCAAGGTCGACCGCGCGAGCATGGCGGTCGGGCTCGAGCTCCGCTCCCCGTTCCTCGACCACCGCGTCGCGGAGTTCGCGTGGCACCTGCCGCTCGACCGGAAGCTCCGGGGCGGCCAGGGCAAGTGGATCGTCCGCGAGGTCCTTGCCCGCTACGTCCCGCGGGAGCTCTTCACGCGGCCGAAGCAGGGCTTCGGCGTCCCGGTCGGCGCCTGGCTCCGCGGACCGCTTCGCGCGTGGGCGGACGCGCTCCTCGACCCGGTCCGGCTCCGGAAGGAGGGCTTCTTCGATCCCGAGGCGGTCGCCCGCACCTGGGCGGAGCAC
>JBQTJL010000105.1:0-5046 GCA_052387135.1 Methanobacteriota archaeon
GCGCGCCGGAGCGCCGTCTCGACGGCGGCCTTCCGGCGCTCTGCTTCCTCCGGCGTCGCCTTCGGAAGGCGATGGGCGGCGACCACGGCGTCGTACGCGGCCGCATCTGCTTCGGCCGCCTCGGAGAGCGAACGGGAGAGGGTCTCGGCCTCGGTCTTCACTTCGCGCATCCGGGGATGCACGGAGGCGTGCTTCTCTTTCCCCAGCGTGAGCCCGGCGACCATCACGACGAGGGCCGCCGCCATCGCGCCCGCGATCGCGGCGGCGGACCCCCCGCCCGGCGTCGGCGTCGGCGCGGACAGCCTTCGGAGAAGCCCGTCCACGGACTCCCCACCCATCCCCGTCATTCCCGTCATGCCCCGTCATTCCCGTTCGTCGGCGATCAAGCGGTTCTCGAGCACCTGCTCCTTCCGGAAGCCCGCGAGCCGAAGGCGATCCCCCGCGACGTCGAGCAAAGCTTCCATCGGAAGAAGCCCCACGACCTCGCTCTCGAGGACTTGGACGCCGCGCGCCTCGGATTCCCTCCGGATGCGGTCGAACACCGCGTGGATCGAGGTCGTGCGGTAGTCCTCGATGTTCATCGAGACCTGGACGCAGGAGCGCTCGGCAAGGTCGATCCCCTTGCCCTTCACGGCCGGGAACCCGCCGCTCGAGGCGCGCACCATCTTCGCGATCTCCTGCGCTACCGAAAGGTCCCTCGTCGCAAGGTTCACGTTGAACGCGATGAGCGGGGGGCGCGCCCCGACGACCGTCGCGCCGGCGGTAGGATGCATCCGCGCGGGCCCGAAGTCCGGCCGCCGCGCGGGGTCCCTCCCGATCGCGTCGCGGAGGCCCTCGTACTCTCCCTTCCGGATGTTCGCGAGGTTCCGGCGCTCCTCCGTCCGCGCCGCCTCGCCGTAGAGGTATACGGGAAGGTCGAACCGACGCGCAAGATCCTCGCCCAACGATTCGGCGAGCTTCACGCACTCCGGCATCGAGACGCCCTGCACCGGGACGAACGGGACGACGTCGACCGCGCCGATCCGGGGATGCTGCCCCTTGTGCGCCGTCATGTCGATCCGGCGGATCGCGACCTCCGCCGCGGCGAAGGCCGCCCGCCGCGCCGCGTCGGGCTCGCCCAAGAACGTGAGCACGCATCGATTGTGGTCCGCGTCCTTCTGGACGTCGAGGAGCCGCACGCCCGGGACGAGGCGGACCGCGTCTGCGAGCGCCTCGACCGTGGCCGCGTCGCGGCCGGCGCTGAAATTCGGGACGCACTCGACGAGACGGGCCATCGGCAGGCTCATGAACTTACGCGACATGAACCTTCCCGTGCCGTACGACCTCGTGGTCCTCCACGCCGCGGAGCTCGTGACGCTCTCGGGCCCGGCAGGGCCGCGCGTCGCGCCGACCTCCGCCGACATCGGGATCATCCGGGACGGAGCCGTCGCGATCGAGGACGGACGGATCGCGGCGATCGGGCCTTCTTCGCAGATCGCGAAGCTCCCCGCGGACCGCCGCCTCGACGCTTCGGGCCGGACCGTCGTCCCCGGGTTCGTCGACGCGCACACGCACGTCGTCTTCGCCGGCTCCCGCGAGGACGAACTCGCCCGCAAACTCCAGGGCGTCCCGTATCGTACGATCCTCGCCGAGGGAGGCGGCATCCAGAAGACGGTGCGCGAGACGCGCGGAGCCTCCGTCGAGCGCCTCGTCGCCGAATCCCTTCCGCGCTGCGCCTCGATGCTGCTCCACGGGACGACGACGGCCGAAGCAAAGAGCGGGTACGGCCTCGAGTTCTCGGCCGAACAACGCCAGCTCGTCGCGATGCATCGCCTCACCGAGGCCGGCCCCCTCGAACTCGTGCCCACCTTCCTTCCGCTCCACGCGCTCCCGCCCGAGGCGAACGACCGCCGCGACGAGTTCGTCCGGGCCGCCGCCGAGGATTGGGTGCCGCGGATCGGAAAGTCGGGGCTCGCGCGGGCGGTCGACGCGTTCGTCGAGGACGGGGCGTTCACGGCGGAGGAGGCGCGCCGAGTGTTTGCGGCGGCCGAGCGGGCCGGGCTTTCCCGGAAGGTGCACGCCGACGAGTTTTCCTCCTGCGGCGGCGCCGAGCTTGCGGCGGACGTGGGCGCCACGAGCGCGGACCACCTCGTGCACGCTTCCGACCGCGGCCTTGCCCGGATGGCCGAGGCGGGCGTCGTCGGCGTCCTTGCACCGGGCACGATCCTTTCCTCTTCGTTGCCGCCGCCGGACGTCGCACGCTTCCGTTCGGGGAAGGTGCCGCTCGCGCTCGGCACCGACCTCAACCCGAACACGTGGCTCGAATCGATGCAGGTCGCGATGCAGCTTTCCTGCCTCGCGCTCCGGCTCACCCCGGCCGAGGCGCTCGCGGCGGGGACCCGGAACGCCGCGTTCGCGACCGGCGTCGGGGATCGCGTCGGCAGCCTCGAGGTCGGGAAGCAGGCGGACCTCGTCGTCCTCGACGTCCCCTCGCACGTCTGGGTCTTCTACCGGTTCGGCGTGAACCTCGCGCGGGACGTGGTGAAACGCGGCCGCGTCGTCATCCGCGACGGGGCGCGCGTGCCTTGAGGGGACCCACGGCCCGTTCGACCGCGACGCGGACGTCGCCCTCGACGACCATCCGGAAGGCCGCCTCCATGTCGGGCGCGAGGTTCCGGTCGCCCCGGAGACGGCGCACGCGGCGTCGGATCGCGCGGTGCGCGGCGCGGCTCCCGCGGCCCGGAGCAAGGGGGGCCTTGAAGTCGAGGGCCTGCGCGGCCAGCAGATACTCGATCGCGACGATGCGGCGCACGTTCTCGAGGATCCGCCGGAGGTGCCGGGCGACGATGGTCCCGTTGCTGTTTACGTCCTCCTTCCCCGCCGAGGTCGGGATCGAGTCGGCGGACGCGGGGTAGACCAGGACCTTGTTCTCGGAGACGAGCGAGGCCGCGACGTACTGCGGGATCATGAAGCCGGAGTTCGTCCCCGGGGATTCCGCGAGGAAGGCGGGTAGCTCGCTCATCTTCGGATCGACCAAGCGCGCGATCCGTCGTTCGGCGAGGAGCCCCACGGTGTGGACCGCAAGCGATGCGTAGGCGAGCGGCAGCGCGAGCGGCTCGCCGTGGAAGTTGCCGCCCATCACGACGTCGCCGCCGAACACGAGCGGGTTGTCGTTCGCGCTGTTTGCGTCCCGCTCGAGCGCGTCCCGCGCGTGGTCGAACGCGTCGAGCGCCGCCCCGAGGATCTGCGGGATGCACCGGAGCGAATACGCGTCCTGCACGCGGCCGCAGTCGTGGTGGCTCTGGATGATCTCGGAGCCGGCCGTGAGGGCCCGAAGGTCGGCCCCGACGCGGATCGCCCCCGGGTAGGGTCGCGCGCCGAGAATCCGCGGGTCGAAGGCGCGATCCGTCCCCATCAGCGCCTCGAGCGCCATGCCGGCCGCGATCTCTGCGTCCGCGAGCGCCTCGAAGGCGTCGTGGAGCGCAAGGAGCCCGACCGCGGTCATCGCCTGGGTCCCGTTCACGAGCGCGAGCCCCTCTTTGGCGCGGAGTCGCAGCGGCCGGAGCCCGGCACGGGAGATCGCGGCCGAAGCGCGCGTCCGCCGGCCCCGATGCAAGACCTCGCCCTCGCCGAGGAGCCCCAGCGCAAGGTGCGCAAGCGGCGCAAGGTCGCCGGAGGCCCCGACCGAGCCTTGGCTCGGGACGACCGGCACGATGTCCGCCGAAAGGAAAGCAAGGAGCGCGTCGGCCACCTCGGGACGGACGCCGGAGCGCCCCAGCGCGAGCGCGTTCGCGCGAAGAAGCAGCATCGCCCGGACCTCGTCCGCCGCGAACGGGGGCCCCACGCCGCATGCGTGGCTCCGCACGAGGTTCGCCTGCAGCGCGTCCCGCTCGTCCTCGGGGATCGTCACGGTCGCAAGGTCCCCGAACCCGGTGTTCACTCCGTAGACGGCCTCGTCCGACGCCGCGATCCGTTCGACCGTGCGCCGCGAGGCGAGCATCCGGCGACGGGCGCCTGCCGCAAGCGCCGCCTCGGCCCGCCCCCGGACGACCTCGATCACCGAATGCATCGTAAGCGCCCGCCCGTCGACCGCGACCCTCGACCGGCCCCGCATCGGGGCCGGAATGCCGCGACCCTCGTATGAACACTCCGGGACGGCGGGGCCGCTACGAGACACAGCGTGACAGGCTCGACGCGCGCCGTTTGACCCGTACGAAAAAAACCAACTGACAGGATAGAAATCAACCAAAATGCCTAAATATCATGGTATAGCAGTGTACACCCCAATGGAAGGCCCGCGGATGAACATCCCGAAGACCCAGTGCTTCTTCCGTTCCCGGGAGCGGGCCGAAGACTTCTCGAAGCGCTTCAGTCCGTCGGTCTTCGACGTCTCGATCACGCCGATGGACGTCGACGGCGGCCGGTTCTTCCGGGTCGGCGTGGGCCTCCGCAGGCTCCGCCCGTAGCGGAATACTGAAAGGGGACGCCGGCGCTTCCGTCCCGTTGGCGACCCCGAGACGAAGGCGCGCCGGGGGGACGGCGTCGACCGACGTTCCCTTCCGGCGCAAGGCGATCGCTTGGTTCTTCATCGCCCTACTTCTGCTCAGCGTCCTCGTCGGGCTCTCGACGCTGCTCGTCCGCTGAACGATCACGCCTTCTTGAGGCGGCCGAGCACGGGCTCGTAGATCAGGCCCTTGTCCATGAGGCCGTTCAGCGCCTCCTCGACCTGCTCCTCGTCGATGCCCGCCTTTCCGGCGCGCGAGACGACGCCCTCCCATGGGGCCCCCTTCCCGTCGTCGAGTTCGGCGACGAACGCGAAGACCTTCTCCTCGGAGGACTCGCCCGGGGCCGGTGCCGTTGCCGCCGGCGTCGGAGCCGTCGGTGCGGACGCGGGCCGCGCTGGCGTCGGGGCGGCGGATGCGGCACCGCCCGCTCGAGCGGTCGCGACCGCAAACACGGTGCGCGGCAGCGCCGGCGCCGGAGGCGGGCGGGGCGCGCGTTCGCGCTTCGGCGCGTTCGGCAGGAGATACTCGAGGGCGTCCTGCACCACCTCGCGGTACCGGCCCG
>JBQTJL010000106.1:0-1955 GCA_052387135.1 Methanobacteriota archaeon
CCGCACCGGCGTCGAGCCCAAGGTCGGCGAGCTTCATCACAGTCAACGGCTTGTTCTTCGCCTGCAGGATCGCCATGAGGCTCGCAAGGCGCGGCTCGTTGATCCCGGTCTGGATCGTCAACACCGCCGGCAGCGAAAGGTCGACGACCTGTTCCGAGCCGCCCTCCATCTCCCGGTGGACCTTCGCGCGGCCGTTTGCGAGCGAGGCGACCTTGAGGCAGGTCGAGGCGTGGGGCATACCGAGGAGGGCTGCGAGCGCGGGCCCGACCACCGCGGCCCCGTCGTCTTCGGCCTGCTGCCCGCAGAGCACGAGGTCGTACCTTCCTTTCTTGGCGACCGCGGCGAGGATCTTCGCCGTCGCGAGCGGGTCCGAGCCGGCCGCGGCCGGGTCCGAGACGCGGATCGCCTTCGCCGCGCCCTTCGCGAGGCCTGCGCGAAGCACTTCGTCGGCCTTGTCCTCGCCGACGGTGACCAGCGTGACCTCGCCGCCCTGTTTCTCCTTGATCCGGATCGCCTCCTCGAGGGCGAACGTGTCGAACTCGTTCGCGGTGAGATCCACGCCGCGCCGCTCGATGTCCCGCCCGTCGCCGGCGACCCGGATGTCCTTGTCCGTGTCGGGGACCTGCTTCATGCAGACGAGGATGTTCATGCGGACCGACGCGGCAGAATACGGGCGGGGGTTTTTAACGCTTGCCGACGCGCCGCCGGAGAAACGATGGTCCCGCGGGCACCGCGCACCTACCGGCGGGTTTCAAATGCGACGGCCGGTCTAGCGCCCTCGATGGCGGCGACGGGGACGGAGGGCGCCCGACGGACGGTCCGGCGCGTGGTGCACGCCCGTGAACCCGAGGAGCCGGACGCGGCCCGCGGCCCCGAGCGACGGGCGCGCGGCCCGCCCGCGCCCACCGTGTGGTCCCGCACGGTCGCGACGCAGGCCGACCTCGACGTGCTCCAGTTCCTCGCGGCGGCGACCCACGACCTTTCGGGGCCGCTCACCCCGATCAAGCTCCAGCTCCATCTTCTAGGGACCACCGACGGCCCGAGCGCGGCGGGGCGCCGCGGGCTCGAGATCATCGGCCGCAACGTCGAGCACCTCGACCACCTCATCGCCGACTTGAAGGAGGCGTCCCGCGTCGCGGCCGGGAAGGTCCGGATCGACGTGGCCCCGCTCGACCTTGCCGCGCTCGCAAAGGAGACCGTCGAGTCGTTCGTCGACGCGGCCTTCCGGGACGGCATCGCGTTGTCCTACGAAGGGGCGCCGGCCGTCCCGGTGGAGGGAGACCGCTCCCGGCTCCGGCAGGTCCTCTACAACCTCGTCGGCAACGCGTTGAAGTTCACGCCGAAGGGCGGCGCCGTTACCGTGACCGTCGAGGCCGGCGATCGCGCCGCGACCTGCCGCGTCCGGGACACGGGGCTCGGGCTCTCGGAAGAGGACCGCGCGGGGCTCTTCCGGCCGTTCTCGCAGGCGCATGGACCTGAGCAACGCCGTAAGGGCACGGGTCTCGGCCTCTACATCTCCCGTGGCATCGTCGAGGCCCACGGCGGCGAGATCGGTTGCGAGAGCGCCGGCCCGGGCCTCGGCTCGACCTTCCGCTTCCGCCTGCCGCAAAGAAAAGGATAGAAACCCGAGGACCGCCTTCGGCGCGCGTTGCAAGGATCCTCCGGTCCGCCGCCGCGACGCGCCGCCGCGCTCGTGCTCCTTGCCGGGCTTTTCTGGGGCACGACCGGGACCAGCCAGGCCCTCGGCGCGCCGGACGCCCCGCCCGTCGTCCTCGGCGCGCTGCGCCTTGTCGTGGCCGCGGCTGCGCTCTGGGTCTGGGCCGTGGTACGGGGCACGGGGGACGAGGTACGAGGAAGCGGACGCCGTCGGCCCTTCCTCGTTCCCCGTTCCTCGTCCCTCGTACCCGTCGCCGCCGCGTCCCTCGGCGTCGCCGCCTACCAGCCGCTGTTCTTTT
>JBQTJL010000107.1:0-15182 GCA_052387135.1 Methanobacteriota archaeon
GGCCCCCTCCGCCAGAGCGCCTTCCCTTCGCGCTCGAGCTCGCAGAGGGCCTCGTACGCCTCCTCGATGCCGACGCCCAAGACCTCGGCGACCTCGCGCGTCGCGACGCGCTCGCCCGGGCGAAGGATCGCCTCGATCGAGGGCGGGGGCTCCGCGGGGAACAGGCGCTCGGCCATCGATTCGGCGATCGCAAGGAGCGACGGAAGGCTCTGGAAGCCTTCGACGCGCGCGGTGCGGCGTCCCCATGTAAGAAGCAGCGTCGGGTACCCGAAGATGCCGAGGCCTTGGAGAAACTGGAGGCGCTCCGCAAACTCGCGCTCGGGCTCGCCGGATTCGAGCGCTTCGAGGAACTCCTCCTTCGAAAGGCCCACGCGGTGCGCGACATCCGCCGCGACCTCGTTGCGCGACACGTTCGCGGCGTCGAGGTAGGCCGCCTCGCGGAGGCCCCGGAGGAACGCCGCCTCGCGCGAAGGGGCGAGGAGGCGGGCCGCGTGGACGAACACGCAGGCGGGATACGTCGATTCGGGGCGGTCCCGCTGCGCCGCGTCGAGGCGCATCGGCATGCCGGTCGTGCGCTGGACGTTTGCGAAGAACCGCTCGATGTTGAAGCCGACCTCGCGCGGGTCGGGAAGGCGCGGGAACATGCCGCCGACCAACGGCCGGAACTCGATCGCGGGATGGCGGTGCTCGAGCGCGCGCCGCACCGGCTCGAACCCCCAGCACCAGACGCTCCACGGGTCCGTCACGAGCTCCACCCGGAGCTTGCCGGCGGGCGCCGGGCGCAACGCTTCGGCCTCCCTCTTTGAATACGACAGGGCCCACGCCGAAGCCTGCGCGTCCTCCACGCCAGTCCGTACCGCCCGCGCGGTCTTATCCCTTGCTCAGTCCCGCGCGCAGGCAAAAGGGTCGCGCCGAAGCCGTCTTATGCCTTGTCCACGGTGCCCTCGGCGTGGACGTCGCCGAGCTTCCGTCGCCGGTCCGAGAACGCCTGGAAAGGGCCGCGGGCGAACGCCTCTCCGAGATCGCGAAGGTGCGGATGATCGACGGCGGGAGCCATTGGTTCCTCGTGTTCTACCCGAAGACCGCGCCGGCGACGTCGACGCTCGCGCCGATATCCGACGCGCTCCGGCGGGAGGGCATCGCGACGACCCTCGACGCCGAGCGGCTGGTCGTGCCCTACTGGAGGAAGCCGGGCGCGATCGGCGACGCCTGAATGGAAAGGGGAAAGGAGGAGAGGCGAACGGAGTGACCCCGTTCACTCCGGCCCTCCTTTCCTCCCCTTTCATCCTTTCCATCGCAAAGAAATATAAAGCGTGTCGACCCCTAACGAAGACGAGGAGACCATGCCCGCGAACGATCCCGTGATCGTCGACGCGATCCGGACCCCCGTCGGCAAACGGAACGGCACCCTGAAGGACGTCCACCCGACGGACCTTGCCGCGCACGTGATCCGCGAGATCGCGCGGCGCAACCGGCTCGCGGCCTCCGACGTGGACGACGTGGTCTTGGGTTGCGTCACGCAGATCCGCGAGCAGGGCATGAACGTCGCCCGCGTCGCGTCTCTTCTTGCGTTCCGCGAGGACGTCGTCCCCGGCGTCTCCGTGAACCGGATGTGCGGCTCGGGCCAGCAGGCCGTGAACTTTGCCGCCCAGGCGGTCGCCTCCGGGTTCTCGGACGTCGTCATCGCGGGCGGCGTCGAATCGATGACGAAGGTCGAGATCTCGGCCGACGCTGGACCGCTCTCGGAAGACCTCGTCGCGCGGTTCGAGATCGTGCACCAGGGCGAGTCCGCCGAGCGGATCGCCGAAAAGTGGAACCTCTCGCGCTCCGATCTTGACCGGTTTTCGCTCCGCTCGCAGGAGAACGCGGTCCGCGCGATGGACGAGGGCCGCTTCCAGCGCGAGATCTTCCCGTACCCGCTTCCGGACGGACGCTCGTTCGACACCGACGAGCACCCGCGCCGCGGCTGCTCGCTCGAAAAACTTGCGAGCCTCAAGCCCGCGTTCCGGCCGGACGGCCGCATCACGGCGGGGAATTCGAGCGGCTTGAACGACGCCGCATGCGTGCTCCTCGTCACGACCGCGAAGAAGGCCGCCGAGCGCGGGTGGACGCCGCGCGCCCGCATCGTCGGCATGGCGCAGGCGGGCGTTGATCCCACGATCATGCTCACGGGCCCGATCCCGGCGACCGAGAAGGTGCTGGGGAGGACCGGGATGCGGCTCGACGACGTGGACCTCTTCGAATGCAACGAGGCCTTCGCGCCGGTCCCCCTTGCGTGGATGCAAGAGCTGAACGTCCCCGCGGCGAAGGTCAACGTGAACGGCGGCGCGATCGCGCTCGGGCACCCGCTCGGGGCCTCCGGCGCGCGGCTCCTTACGACGCTCCTCCACGAGCTCGAGCGCACGAAGAAGGACGTGGGCCTCTCCACGATGTGCATCGGCTTCGGTCAGGGGATCGCGACCGTGATCGAACGTATCTAGGCCGTGTCACCAAGTCGCACTTTGCGCAAAGGAGGGCATCCGGCACGCCGTACCGCGCTTCGCGCATCGTCGGACCCTATGAACGTTGGCACAAACTGGGAAATAACGCCGACGGCTTCCCGGGGCGGAGGACCTCGGATTGAGCGAGAAGAGCGTCTTTGCGCTGGATCTTGGTCGATGGGAGCACCAGCTCGGCGTAGGCGTCGTGCTCATCGCGCTCGTGCTTGTCAGCTACTTCCTGTAGCTACTTATAAAATACTTATAAAGTAAGTATCACGGCGAGAGGGGCCTCTGCATCCGGTCGAGAAGCCGGCCCCACGGCTCCAGCTCCTCCGGCGGCGCCTCCGGCCCGTTCCGCGCGGGGTCCCGTTCCGGCCCCGTCGCAAACGACCACGGGTCCGTCCCGCGCCACCCGACCGGAAGGGTGAGGGAGAGAAGCTCGGTGTAGAGGAACCGGTCGCCGTCCCGCACGCGCGCCTGCCCGCAGTCGGCGCAGTAGTAGACGCGGGCGTCGCCCCGGGCGAGCGTCCGCGCGTAGGCGAA
Organism: Methanobacteriota archaeon; assembly: GCA_052387135.1. Lineage (GTDB taxonomy): Archaea > Thermoplasmatota > SW-10-69-26 > JACQPN01 > JBQTJL01 > JBQTJL01. The sequence goes on from JBQTJL010000107.1 coordinate 3,024, forward strand.
CCACGTCCCGTCGTCGCCCGTCCGCCCGCACGACTCACAGTTCCGGATCGATGCGCGCGCCGTCACGTCACCACCGGCGTGGGGAGCAAGGGTCCCCGTAAAATAGGTTTGGGCCGTGCACCGACGCGCGTCGGTGGTGTTTAAATCCTTCGGCCGAGGTCTCCTTCCGAGGACCGTGGCCGGCCGGGGGAGGTTCGCGTGGGACATGCTGATGGTGGTCCTCGCCCTCGTCTCGGTCGCCTACGTACTCTACGGTGAGGTACGCCCGTACGACGAAGCGACGTTCGAGACGATCGCCCGGATCGACCTCCTCGTCATCGCCCTGTTCCTCGGCGATTTCCTCTACGGGCTCAAAAGAGCGCCGGACCGCCGCGCGTTCGTCCGCGAGAACTGGTACGACCTTCCGGGCCTCGTGCCCATGTACGCGGAGACGCTGTCGGTCCTTCGGGGGTTCCGGCTCCTCCGGATCTTCCGCGTCCTCCGGCTCCTGCGGATCGTGCGCGCGCACAAACGGATCCAGAAGACGATGGGGTGGGACCTCTTCGAGACGATCCGCCGCAGCCGCGTGGGCTACACCGGGCTCGTCGCCGTCACCGTCGTCGTGATCCTCTCCGGCGCGGCCTGGGTCGTCGAGCGCGACGTGAATCCACAGTTTGCCACCTTCAGCCTGGCGCTCTGGTGGGGCATTGTCACGGCGGCGACCGTGGGGTACGGCGACATCGTGCCCGCGACTACCGAGGGCCGCGTGATCGGAGTCGCGCTGATGATCATGGGGATCGGCTTGATCGCGACCTTGGCCTCGACGATCGGAGCCGCCTTGGTCTCGCAGGAACGCGAAGAGAACCCGTCGGGGGGCGCCCCGTCGCTTGCCGGCGAGATCGAGCGGCTCGCGGCGCTCCGCGACCGCGGGGCGCTCACCGAGGACGAGTTTTCGAGGGCCAAGGACCGGCTCTTCAGGAAGTGACCGCCGTGTTGGTGAACCAGAGCAAGGTGAAGGACGTCTGCAGCCCGTTCCGCGTGAGCGTCAAGTTCTATCCGGCCCTCGAGGCGCACGTGGTCGATCTTATCGAGCGCGCAAAGACGAGGGCGGAGCAGAACGGGCGGACGACGCTGATGCCGCAGGATCTCTGACTATTTTGCCGAGATCGTCTCGAGCCCGCTGATGATGTTCCAGATCAGGGTCCGGCCGTGGAGCGGGATGTTCGGGTCGTTCGCAAGCTCATCGAGGATCGAGACCGCGGACGCGACCCGCACGTCGAGCGCTTCCTTGTTGTTCAAAAGGAGCTTCTTCGCGTTGTCGGCCCCGCGACGGATGTTCCGGGGCACGGACGTGTCGTCGATCAACTGGTCCATGACCGCGATCATCTGCGTGAGGCGGGTGTGTGGATCCATAAGACGACCTCCGGCCGGGACGCGGGGGCATCACGCTTCTCTTCTATAAACGTTCGGGACCCCCGAAGTATAAATACATTATGGCGCATCAACCAACGGTCGATGGGCACTCGGTTCTATCAGGCGAGCAAGGCCCTCGTCGGGCCCGTCATCCGTGGCGCCTTCCGCATCCATGCGACCGGCGTCGAGCACGTGCCACGGACCGGCGGGGCGATCCTCGCCTCGAACCACCTGTCGTTCATGGACCACTTCTGCCTTCCCTCGGTGGTCCCGCGCCAGATCTATTTCCTCTCGAAGGCCGAGCACTTCGAGATGAGCCCGATCCGCAACTTCCTGTGGCGGGAATGGGGCGCGATCCCGGTGAAGCGCGGACAGGGCGACGGCGACGCCTTCGCCCGGGCCTACGACGTACTCGTGAAGGGCGAATGCCTCGGCATCTATCCGGAAGGGACGCGGAGCCCCGACGGCCGCCTCTACCGGGGAAAGACCGGAGTCGCCCGCCTTGCGCTCACGACCCGCGTCCCCGTCGTCCCGGTCGGCATGATCGGGACCGACAAGATCCTGCCGAAGGGCGAGAAGGTGCCCCGGTTCGACCGCTGCACGATCAAGATCGGGCCCGCCCTCCGGTTCGACCGGCTCCATGAGCTGTCGAACGACCGGGACGTCCTCCGGAAGGTGACCGACGAGATCATGGTGGGGATCCGCGACCTTACGGGGCAGGAATACGTCGACTCGTATTGCGATCCAAAGAAGGTGCCCCTGAAGGGGGCCGCGTGAGTGCATGTCGGCGTCGTCGGGGGCGGCTCCTGGGGGACGACGCTCGCGCTGCTCTCCGCCCGGAACGGGCATGACACGACGCTCTGGATCCGCGACCCCGCGTTCGCGGACGAGGTCCAGGGCAAACGAGAGAACGCGCACTACCTTCCCGGCGTGAAGCTCCCCGATGGCCTCGTCGCGACCGGGAACCTCCGCGCCGCGACCGGGCACGCCGACCTCGTGATCCACGCGGTGCCGTCGCACGCGACCCGCGAAGCGGCGCGAAAGTATGCGCCGTTCGTGCCGCCCGAGACGCCGATCGTGTCGGCGACGAAGGGCCTCGAGGACGGCTCGCACAAAAGGATGAGCGAGGTGATCGCCGACGAGACGGGGCACCCGGTGCTCGCGCTCTCCGGCCCGAACCACGCCGAGGAGGTCTCGCGCGGGCTCATCGCGGCGACGACGGTCGCGCACCCGAAGCGCGCCTTCTGCGAGAAGGTCGTCGACGCGGTCGGCACGGAGGCGTTCCGGATGTATCCGAGGCCCGACCTCGTCGGGGTCGAGCTCTGCGGCGCCTTCAAGAACGTCGTCGCGATCGCCGCCGGCATGTCGGACGGGTTGGGCTTCGGCGACAACGCGCGAGCGGCCGTGATCACGCTGGGCCTACGCGAGATGGTCGACATGGTCGCGGGCCACGGCGGCCAGCGCGAGACCTGCTACGGGCTCGCGGGCGTCGGCGACCTCGTCGTCACCTGCACGTCGAAGTGGAGCCGGAACCGGTTCTTCGGCCAGGAGCTCGCGAAGGCCCGGAGCGCCGACGAGATCGCGAAGGAGCTCCACGGCCAGGTCGTCGAGGGCGCGCGGTCCGTGCGCGCGTTCGACACGTGGGCCCGCGAGGAGCGACTCGAGCTTCCGCTCACGCATGCGGTCCACCGGGCGGTCGTCGAAGGGAATCGGGTCGACTCGATCGTGAAGGAACTCCTGTCGATGGTGTGACCTCCTCCTCGGCCCTCGCTCCGTCCTCGGTCGGTCTGCGGCGTCTTTTTGCGCGATGCTTCGTCGGGCTCCTCACGGGTAGCGATGCTACCCGCTCGTCGCCCTCCTTGCCTCGCGCAAAAGTCCGCTCGCAGCCCTCCCTGCGGCCGTCGCTCGGGCCTCGTCGTCGGCGTCTCACCGCGTGGCGCGTGGTTATTTTGCCCGGAGACGCCTACGGCTCCTCATGGGCGTAGACGTCGGTGAGTTGGTCCCCAAGCATCCCATCACGATGAAGGACCTCGCCGGAAAGGTCGTCGCGATCGACGGGAACAACATCCTCTACCAGTTCTTGGCGAGCATCCGCCAGCCGGACGGCACACCGCTGATGGACGCGCAGGGCCGCGTCACGTCGCACTTGAACGGCCTCTTCTACCGGACCGCGAACCTGATCGAGGCCGGCGTGAAGCCGATCTACGTCTTCGACGGCGAGCCGCACCCGCTGAAGCTCCAGACCATCCGCGAACGGAGCGAGCGCAAGAAAAAGGCGGAGGTGGAACGGCAGGCGGCCCTCGCCGCCGGCGACACCGAGAAGGCGCTCACGAAGGCCCAGCAGACGAGCCGCTTGACGCGCGACATGATCGGCGAGGCGCGGGGGCTCCTCGCGGCGCTCGGAATCCCGGCGATCGTCGCGCCGCAGGAGGGCGAAGGGCAGGCGGCCGCGATGGCGCGCTCCGGCGCCGCGTACGCCACCGTGAGCCAAGACTACGACGCGCTGCTCTTCGGAACCCCGCGGCTCGTGCGGCACCTTACGACGACGGGGCGGCGCAAAGTGCCCGGGAAGCAGGTCTGGATCGACATCGCGCCCGAGATCGTCGACCTTGCGGAGGTCCTCGCCGCGCTCGCGCTCTCGCGCGAGCAGCTGGTGGATCTCGCGATCCTTTGCGGCACCGACTACAACCCGGGCGGCATCCGGGGGATCGGGCCCAAAAGGGCGCTGAAGCTCGTGAAGGAGCACGGTGCCGTCGAGAAGGCCGTGGCCGCGATCGGGCAGCCGGTCCCGGAGGACTTGGACGAGATGCGGAAGATCTTCCTCGCCCCGGCCGTGCTCCCGGGCGACCCGCCGCTTTCGTGGAAGGGGCCCGACGAGGCCGAGGCCGTCCGCATCCTCTGCGCCGAGCACGCGTTCGCCGAAGACCGCGTCCGGACGACGCTTCTCCGCTATGCCGCGCTCCGCGAGGCCGCGAAGCAACGGCGCCTCGACTTCTTCTGACACGGCCGACAACGTAATGTGCCCGGAAGCCGACTCCCGGGCCCGGTGCCTCCCGTGCGGGTCCTTCCGATCCTTGCCCTGCTCGCCGTCGCGACGTCCGTCGCTCCCGCGACCCTTGCGGGAAGCGAAGAAGCGCCCGAGGTGACGGACGCGGCCGGCGACGCCGGGCCCCAGAACACGCCGACCCCCGCCGGCTCCGAGTGGGCGGACTTCGTCGCGGCCTGGTTCTCGGACGAGACCCCCGAGGACATCACCATGACGATGAAGGTGACCGGGACGGACGTCGCGCCGCCGAACTCGGTGATCGGCCTTCTCTTCCGAGTCGGCGACCAATACTTCATCGCGGGCTACGGCGACTTCGCGATCCCGTTCCCCCCGTTCCGGAGCCAAGGCGGCTACCTTTGCCCCGCCGACGCGAGCGGGACGCCCGAGGGTGACGGCGGAAGCTGCGGCGTCGTCCCGTACGCGTTCGCGGCTGGCGTCTACACGATCGGGCCCCTTTCGCGCTCGAGCCTCGGAGCGGGCCCCGGCGCCCTCATCGAGGCCCCGATCGGACAATCCGGCTACCTCGTGTCCGTCGCCGCCTACGTGCCGATCGACGAGACGCCCGAAGGCTTCGCATACGCGTTCGCCCCGGCCGAGGCGCCGCCGGTGCCGGCCGATCCGGCGGACCTCGCGCCTCCGACCGTGGAGGACGGCGCGCCCCAAGGCGATCGCGCGACGCCGGTCCCCTCGATCGTCGTCGTCCTTGCGCTTGCGCTTGCTCTTGCGCCTGCGCTTGCGCTCGGCCTCGCGCGATCGCGGCGCTAGAGTCGCGGCGCCCGGCCCGCGGGGGGCTCGCGGAGGTACCCCAGCACTTTGTCAAGATGCGTGAGGCACTCGTAGCCCTTGTCCGTGAGACAATACCGCTGCGAGGATTCGTCCCGGACGATGAGACCGCACGTGAGGAGATGCTCGATGTACCGGAGCGTCATGTCGTAGCTCAAGTTCGCGCGATACATCACGTGCGTCTTCTTCCCGCTTCCATGCACGGCGCGGAGCACCGCTTGGATGATCTCCACGCCCATCCGTCGCTCGTGGCCGTTTCGCCGCGGATGGTCCGGTACAAGCAATTCCCGCGCTAGTCGTCCTTCGTCGAACATACCCACTCCTCCCGTGTCACGCGCGTTTCCGCCGGGCCCGCCCGTGGGGCCGCGGCGTGTCGCCGGGGTGCCGCCGAGGCGCCCGCGGGGACCGACGCGCGCGTTTCGCTACCAGCCGTGTAGGGCATCACGGAGCATCAAGTCTTCTGCATGTTTGTTCTACATTCGGTGATTCTGGGATGAACCGTTCAACGACCGGAGGTGCCAGGACTCCTCGTTCAACGGGCGGAGGAACGGTCGGCGCGCGAGCCCGCGACGTCTCCTCGCGAGCCGGAGCGCGCAGGGAGGCTCCACGTGAATCTTCTATCGCAACTCCCCAAAACGTTCTTTTTCGCGCGCGTCGCTTCCTCGCCGATGACGGAGAAGCGGATCAGCCTCCTTGCGAACGCGGACCTTTTCGACCGCATCGAGAAATACCGGACCCGGTTCAGCATCCGGAACCGCTCCGACGCCGTGCGGATCCTCATCCACCGCGGTCTGGAGGACATGACGCGCGACGCGATGCGACCGCCCGAACGCTAGTCCTTCCCTTCGGTCACGTTGAACTCGTACCCGTCTGGGTCCTTGAAGATCGCGAGCTCGCCGCCCCAGATCATGCGCTTCGGGGCCTGCTTGAACGGTACGCCCCGCGCGGCGAGGGCCTCGTACGTCCCCTTGAGGTCGTTCGTCTTCACCTCGAAGGAGGCGCCTCCGCGGGCCGCCTTCGCGTCCTCGTGGAGCCAGAGCGTGACGCCCGGGGACGCCTCGAACTCGGCGCAGTAGTTGCCTTGTCGGCTGACGAGGCGGAACCCCACCTGTTTCTCGTAGAATTCGGCGGAGCGGCGCAGGTCGGCGACCGCGAGGATCATGCGGTGGACGCGCATGGGACGCCGTACCGCGTGCGTCACGAAAAGGGTTCCGCCCGAGGCTCCGAACGTCTCCGGCGGACGTCCCGACGTGTGCTCTAGATGAGTCCCGGGCTGGTCGAATCGTCTAGTCTTCGGGGAACGAGCAATCGCGCGGAACGCTTAGGTCGCCGCACGGGGTAGCGCCCGTCATGCGGAATCCTTACGAGCAAAAACCGCATTGGACGGGCGTCGTTGATCCGCGGAAGGCCGAGCTCTTCGAGAAGGCCCGGGTCCGTCCGCCCTCGATCGTGCAGTCGCGCAAGGTGATCGCGACCTTCAACGAGATCCACGGAGCGTTCCCGTCGAAGACGGTCGCCGTGAACCCGGAGCCCCGCACGAGGCACTCCCTCACCCAGCTCGGGATCCGCCTGGATCCGGGCGAGCTCTACCACGAGCAGTCGAAGTTCCATCCCGGCGCGCGGGCCGTCACCGAGCTTGCCGCGCGGGAGCAGGAGAACATCAGCGTGTTCCTCGACTTCGTCGTCTCCGGCTTCGACTTCGGGGTCGCCGACGACGGGGAGACGCAGAACAAGTTCTACGACCGCCTCCGGTTCTTCCCGGAGCCGGTCCAGTCCCTTGCGAACGCGGTCGCGAAGGAGCCCCGCGTGCTCCACGGCGCCGACCTCTACCTCCTCTTCCCGTACGAAGGGTCCTGGGGCCTGTTCCGGTACATGGTGCAGAGCGACGCGCTTTCGCTCGTCCGGCAGGCCACGACCGCCGAGGTCGAGGCGCTCGGAGCCCACCTCCTCGACGCGCCGGCGTGGACGCCCGGATACGAGAGCGACGCGGTACAGGCGCTGCCGGTCGCCGCGTTCATCGTCGCCGCGATCGGCCGCTCGTTCCTCGCGTACGAGGACCGCGGGTATCGCGTCGCGGTCCTGCGGGCGGGCGAGCTCGGCTCCACCGTGAAGGCGTGGGCCGCGGGGCGGGGGCTCTCCGTCTCCGAGTCGGACGCGTTCTACGACGACGACGTGAACCGGTTCCTCGGGCTCGAGGGCCTCACGAAGAGCGCGATGAAGGTCGTTCTCGCCGGAGCCCGGCGACCGGAGGCGAAACCATGACCGTGAAACTGGATCTCGAGGAAGAGGAGTACGGGAAGGTCGATCTCGACAAGGTCGTCGAGCGCACCGTGGAGGACCTGTTCAACAACGGGAACCCGATGGAGAGGATGGCCGCCGCGGAGCGGCTCCTCTACGTCGACGTCCACGTGCTCCAGGAGCGGATCCAGGCGGTCGGATACCGCCTCCGGCGGTTCGGCCACCCGCGCTTCGTGAAGGAGTACCCCGGGAAGGAGAAGATCGTGCTCCCCGAGCCGCTCCATCTTTCGGCGAGCCTCTCCGACGTGATCAAGAACCGCCGCTCGCGGAAGATGTTCTCGGAGGAAGGCCTCGACCTCGCGCAGCTCTCGACGATCCTCTACCACTGCTACGGCACGACGCACAAGCGGCGCTCCCGGATGCGGGACCACCCGTTCATCCCGTTCCGGGCCGCGCCGACCTCCGGCGGCCTCTCCGGCGAGGAGATCTACATCCTCGCGATGAACGTGAAGGGCCTCCCGCAGGGGATCTACCACTACAACGGCGTCGAGCACACGTTGGACGTCCTCTTCGAGGGCTTCATCGAGACGAAGGTCCAGATGATCTGGTCGCTCCCGGAGACGCTGAAGAACGCCTCGTGCTTCTTTGCGTACACGATCGACCTCCGGCGGGGCGCCTGGAAGTACCACGCGCGGTACCTCCGGACGGCGCTCTTGGACAGCGGCGGCATCATGGGCTACGCCGTGCTCGCGTCGGTCGCGCTGGGGCTCCACGCAAACCCGCTTACGGGCTTCAACCCCGAACGGCTCGCCGAGCTCCTTCGGATCGACGGCCTCCACGAGGTCCCCGCGCTCACGATGGCGTTCGGACGGCCCGGCACCTCCTCGTTCGACTTCGAGCCCGGCGAGCCGCAATGAGCGCGATCGAGGTCGAAGGGCTCGTGAAGCGCTACGACGCGCACGTCGCGGTCGACGGCGTCACGTTCTCCGTCGCCCCCGGGGAGACCTTGGGGATCGTCGGCGAGAACGGCGCCGGGAAGACGACGACGGTCGAGATCGTGAGCACGATCCGCAAGCCCACGGCGGGAAGCGTCCGCGTGCTGGGACGCGACGTGCTGAAGGATCCGGTGCATGTCCGCGAACGGATCGGGGTCCTCCCCGAGGGCTTCTCCGGCTTCCGGCACCTTACGACCCGCGAGAACGTCGCGTTCCTCGCGAAGCTCTACGGGCGCGCGTCGGTCGTCGACGCCGTGATCGAGTCCGTCGGCCTCGTGCGCGAGAAGGACAAGCCGTTCCGGAACCTGTCCGCCGGGAACCAGCGGCGCGTGGGGATCGCCTGCGCGCTCGTGAACGACCCGGAGGTGGTCTTCCTCGATGAGCCCACCGCCTCGCTCGACCCCACCGCGCGGATCGGCATCCGCGAGCTTGTCGCGCGGCTCCAGAAGGCGGGAAAGACCATCGTCATCACGTCCCACGACCTCTCCGAGGTGCAGGCGCTCGCCGACCGCGTGCTCGTCCTCCACCGGGGCCGGGCCGTGGACCACGGGACGCCCTCCGAACTCATCGCGCGGTACCAAGGCACGTGGGTCGTGCGGATCCGGACGCGGGAACCCGAACGGCTCCTTGCGTGGCTCGACGTGCCCGGCGAGGTCGCGACGGGCCGGATCACGGTCCGGGTGCGCTCGCTCGAGGACACGGGCCGCGTGCTCTCGCTCCTTGAGAAGGCGTCGATCGAGCTTTCCGCGATCGAGGTCTCGCCTCCTTCGCTCTGGGACGTGTTCGAAAAGGCGACCACGACGGAGGCGACCGCGTGAACCCCCGCCGCGTCTACCTCGTCTTCTCGAACGGCCTCTTCGTCTTCTTCCGCGAACGCGCGAACCTCTTCTGGTCGTTTGCGCTCCCCGTCGGCCTCCTCCTCATCTTCTCCTCCGTCGCGGGCCAGGTCCACTTCGGCGAGCCGGGAGACGCGATCCCGATCTACTTTACGGACGAGGACGGCGGAGCGCCGACCCCGCGGCAGGCGGAATTCGCCGACCGGATGCTCGCGACCGGGTGGAAGGCCGAATGGGTGCCCGAGGACGTCCCGCCGGAGGGACAATGGTCCTACGTCGTGCGGCACGCAAGCCGCACGTTCCGCACGCCCCGCCTCGTCGAGGTCCCGAGCGACTTCGACGAGCGGCTCACGAACGCGACCCAGCTCGAGGTCGTCGTCCGATCCGAGCCGGGCCCGGTCACCGGGCTCTTCACGGGGAGCGCGGCGCAGGTCCTCGGCGACATGTTCGGGATCTACGCCGCGGCGGCCTTCGGGGGCCCCGCGCCACCGACCGGCGACGCTGCGAGGGCGCCCGAGGGCGAGGACCCCGCGACGGACCGGTTCGCGCACCCGTTCGTCTTCCGCACGGCAGACACCGGCGGCGTCGGCGGCGAGGCGTCGAGCTTCTTCCTTCCGAACGTGATCGCGATGAACATCCTCTTCGGGTCGATGATCAGCGGGGCCGCCACGTACGCGGTGTCCCGCTCGACCACGATCCAGAAGCGCCTCATCGCGTCCCCGCTCCGGAAATCCGAATGGATCGCCGGTGGGCTCCTCGGCCTCGTCGTCACGAGCACGGTCACGATCACGCTCCTCATCGTCGTCACCCGCTACGCGTACGGGACCCGCGCGGCGATCACGCCGCAGGTGGCCCTCCTCGTGTTCCTCGGGATCCTCCTCCTCTATTCGGGCGGCGTGCTCCTTGCCCGGACCTTCCGGGAGCCGATGCGCGCGATCCAGGTCGCGCCCGGCGTGAGCCTCACGCTCCTCTTCCTCTCCGCGTTCATCCTGCCGAAGGAGCTCTACCCCTCCGGGATCCGCCCCCTCGTGAACGCGCTCCCGACGACGCACTTGGGCGACGCCCTCCGGCTCTCGATGACGTACGGCGACCCCGAGGCGGCGCTCGTGCCGCTTGCGATCGTGCTCGCGGCCGTCGTCGTGATGTTCCCCCTCGCAGTCCGTTCAATCCGATGGAGTTGGGAATGATGAAGTCCGTGACCACCGTGGCGAAGACGGAAGCCCCTGCCGATGCGAAGACCTGGATCGTGAACCCGAACCTCCGGGTGCTCCCCGTGACGGACGACGAGGTGATCATCGTCCACGGGATGCGGTCCCCGTTGAACCACCATCTGGTGGACGAGAAGCTCACGGGCGTGCTCGCGAAGGCCCTCTCCCGGTTCGAGTCGCCCGTGGCGCCGGAGACGGTCCTGTCCGAGTTCTCGGCGCACCGCGACGACCTGGCGCCGTTGTTTGCGGACCTCCAAGAGGCCGGGATCCTGGTCCCCGCCGGGCTCGAGACGATCTCGGCGTTCTACCGGGTCCAGACCGGCCGGGACTCGACGCTCGCGGCAAAGAAGGTCGCGATCCTCGGCGCGGGGCCCCTCGGCGCCCGCATCGCGGCGAGCCTCGCGCGGGTCCGCGTCGGCGAGGTGCGGCTCGTCGACGGCCGCCCCGCCCCCTCGGAGGAGATCGTCCGGAGCTACATGCCGTTCCCGGGCGAACGGAACGGCCACCACGACATCGCGGATGTCGTGAAGGCCGGCCTGGACGAGGTCGGGCTCGGGCGGTCCGTCACGGTCCGCAAGGCCGCCCTCACCGCGGAAGAGGAGGTCCGGAACGCGGTCGACGGCGCGGACTTCATCGTCGTCGCCCTCGACCGGTACCAGCCGTTGGCGCTGCAGATCGTGAACCGCGTGTCGCTTGCGAAGAAGAAGCCGTTCCTCCTCGTCCTCGCGGACGGCTCGCTCGCGATGGTGGGGCCGATGTTCGTGCCGCCGCGCACCTCGTGCTACCTCTGCTTCGAGCACCACTACGAGGCGGCCCTGATGATCCACCCGCCCCACAAGGCGTACAAGACGCTGATCGGCACGGAGGAGCCCACGGGCTTCATCGGGCCGCCGCCGGTGCCGCCGATCCTCGACACGCTCGCGGGCCTTGCGGCCTACCACGCGACGCAGTTCCTCCTCCGGGGCGTCTCCGCCCTCGAGAACCGCGTGAACGTGCACGACTTCGAGCGCCTGATCGTCGACCTCCAAGACGTCTTCCGGCTCCCGCGATGCCCCGCGTGCCGGCACCGGCCGACCGAGGTGAGCCCGGCGTGAGTTTCTGGAGGCCCGGAGGCGCCAAGATGCGCCTCCTCGTAAAAGACGGCCGGCTCCCGCCGGCCTGGGGACAGGACCGGAGGCTCGAGCACACGCGGTACCAGACCGCGCACGAGTTCTTCAAGCTCACGAACGAGATGACCGGCCCGAGCCTCACGACGAACGTGAACCTCACGACGCACCTCGACATGCCGTGCAGCGTCGTCTACACGGGCCACTCGCACTTCCCGTTCCTCTTCACGGGGATCGAGGAGGCGTTGACGAACGTCGTGATCCCGGCCGCCGGCAAGGGTTGGGACCTAGCGCGCGGCTACATGAGCTCGCTCGGCGAAGGCGTCGAGCGGGTCCTTGCGATGTACGCGACGTTCGCGCTCCGCGACGAGGGCCGGATCGTGTACGCTTCGTACAAGGACCTCGTGCGAAAGGGCGAGAAGGCGACGCCTCCTTCGGCCTTCCAGTGGTTCCACGACAAACAGCACGCGGACCCCCTTCTTCCATGGGTCCGGTTCCGCGACGACATGGAGGTCGGCTGGGTCCAAGGGAAAGGGCTCGTCTCGGGCGAGCCGA
>JBQTJL010000108.1:0-8774 GCA_052387135.1 Methanobacteriota archaeon
TTAGTGACCGTGACCAAGGTCGAGGTGTCGCGTTTCCCTTCGTGACCTTTAAATCCCCCTCGACACTTACGGCCCATGATAGCCCGCGAACGCGTCCGGGAGATCGCCGAGGCGTACGACGCGTCGAAGATTCACGTCGCCTGCATCGGGTCGCACTCGGCGCTCGACGTCTGCGACGGCGCCGCCGACGAAGGGCTCCCGTCGATCGCGGTCTGCCAAGCGGGCCGCGAAAAGACGTATGCCGAATACTTTCGAACGGAGAAAGGGGGAAAGGACGGGACGGAGCGAGGCTTCGTGGATGACGCCTGGGTCTTGTCGAAGTTCTCGGACGTGCTCACGCCGAGCGTGCAGACGCGTCTCCGGAAGCGGAACGCAGTGTTCGTCCCCAACCGTTCGTTCACTTCGTACTGCGACGTGGGGAAGATCGAGGACGGGTTCGAAGTGCCGATCTTCGGCACGCGGTCGATGCTCCGGACCGAAGAGCGCTCGGAGGAGCGCGACTACTATTGGCTCCTCGAGAAGGCGGGCCTGCCGTACCCCGAACGCGTGAAGGATCCGACGGACATCGACGCGCTCGTCATCGTGAAGCTCCACCACGCGAAAAAGAAGCTCGAGCGCGGGTTCTTCACGGCCGCCTCGTACGCCGAATACAAGAAGAAGTCCGCGGCGCTCCTCAAGCAGGGCGTCATCGACAAGGAGAGCCTCGCACGCGCGCGGATCGAGAAGTACGTGATCGGACCCGTGTTCAACTTCGACTTTTTCTATTCTCCGATGGAGCGGCCTTCGCCGTTGGAGCTCCTCGGGGTCGACTCGCGCTTCGAATCGTCCCTCGACGGGCACGTGCGGCTTCCGGCGGCCCAGCAACTGTCGCTCGGCCCCTCGCAGACGGTGCCTGAATACACGGTCGTGGGACACAACTCCGCGACCCTTCGGGAGTCCCTGCTCGAGGACGTGTTCGCGCTTGCCGAGAAGTTCGTCCGCGCCACGAAGGCCCACTACAAGCCCGGCATCATCGGTCCGTTCTGCCTCCAGACCTGCGTCGATGCGGACATGGGTTTCTACATCTACGACGTCGCGCCCCGGATCGGCGGCGGGACGAACGTCCACGTAGGCGTCGGGCACCCCTACGGGAACTCGCTCTGGAGGAAGCCCATGTCGACCGGGCGGCGCATCGCGATGGAGATCCGGCGGGCCGCGGAGGCGGGGCGGCTGGCCGAGGTCGTCACATAAATCATAATATATGTGAACAGTTAATAACAGTTCACATCATGCTATCGTTGAACGTGACCGCCCGACAAGAGGTCATCGTCCGCGGCCTTGTGGAAGCGGGCTTCTACGCGAACGTTTCCGAGGTCGGCCGCGCGGCGTTTGAGCGGTTGTTCGACGGGATGCGGCCGGCGCAGCGCGTGAAGGTCGCGGTCGTGCTCTACGCGAAGGGCGAGCTCGACCTTGCCGGGGTCGCCGAGGTCGCGGACATCGCGATCGGGGAGGCGCGGAAGCTCGTCGCGGACGTGCGCCGCCTCGAGCGCCCCCGCGGGCGCGAGACGCCGGCCGCCCGAGATCTTTACCGGCGCCGCCTCGACAATCCCGCACTGGAAGAGCGGCTGCTTCGGCTCGGCCGGCTGATCGCGGCGGGCCCGGAAGAAAGTCTCAGGGCAGGCCTCGACCTTTCCGCCGCCGCGGAGCGGAGCGCGCGTCGGCGGAGGACCTGATGGAGCTTCCTCACGAGGTCCGCGGGCCTCTCCTTGCGGTCATCGGGTCGCTGGAGAGCGCAGGCCTCCGTCCGATGGCGGTCGGCGCGCTAGCGACGTTTGCGTGGGGCGAGCCCCGCACCACGCGGGACATCGACCTTGCCGTCCGAGGCTCGGAGGCCGAAGTGGGCGCCGTGCTGCGGAGCACGGGGTTCGACGTGAAGGGACCGTTCTCGACGACATGGGGCCTCCGGTTCGTCGTCGAGGCGCCGGCCGGCCTGCCGGTCGACGTGTTCCTCTCGGATCGCGACGACGAGTTCCGCCGGGCGCGTGAGGTCTCGGTGTCCGGTCTTCCGCTCCGCGTGCTTTCGCCTGAGGATCTCATCGCGTCCAAACTGTCGAACGCGTCGCGGTTCCCGATCGAGCGCGCGACCGATATCGACGACGCCGCCGGCGTCCTGTTCCGATCGTGGCAGATCATCGACCGTGACGCGGTCGCGACAGGTTGCCGCCAGGCGAAATGCGAAGGCGAGTGGCGGGATCTCCAGAAGAAAGTCGCGGAGCTTCGGGGGAAGGCGGGGCTGGCGGTCTAGCGGGGGCGTCGGGGGCTACGGGTGCCAACGCACCGTGTACGCCTTGCAAAGGGCCTGCAGAAACTCCCCATAGCTTCGGTCAACGTCTATTCCGAGCTTGTTCTCGCGGTCGAGGGACGGTCGGCCCACGTTGTCGACATGGACGGGCACGAGGAGGATCCAATCAAATCCCATGACGTGCGTGTGGGCCGGGAGCCTCGTCGGGAGGGATTCGAATTTGGCTTTCGTCTTCGCGGGGTCGTTCGGTTTGTTGACGCTCACCGCGTACGAGAACTCCGTCCATAGGCGCTGATCGCCTCGGGAAAGGCGCGGCAGAACCTCGGCGTCAAATCGGCCCTTCGTCATGGCCTTGACGCGGTCGGGCACATTGAGAACACGAAGTGCTGTGCCAACCAAGACCGTCGCCCCGATGACCGCTTCGGCCTTCTCGCCGTAGACCGTCTCAAGCATCCCTCGAAGGTCATCGAAGCGGGCATCGCGGTTTCGGTGGGCCGTGATCACCGATTTGTTCTCGATAGCCAAGCGAACTTCGGCCATATTGGGGGCCGACCTTGGACTAGACGGGTCCAAGGGTCGGGCGATGAGAAGATCGACGAGCCTTCGGCGTCCTCCAGGAGCGTTCACGTTCTTCCACGCCCGAACGACCCCGCCTTGAAGGTCTTTGTCCAGGGCCCGACATGTCCGCCGCAAGTCGGCGAGGACCAGATCGCTCACCAAGTCGGAATGATCCTCAAGGCGGTGATTGTGATATCCTCTCGTCTGAATCTGCTCGACCACGCGGTCGAAAGGGTTACCGCCGGCCACCATGGAAGGAGTCGACGCCGGCTATTTGTATTTACGGATTCATGCGAAGCCCCAACTGGGCCAGGAGCCCAAGGGTTCCGATTCAACGAAGAATTCCGCGTCGCAGGACTGGCAAAAAGCGCGTCGCATGAACTCGACCGATTCACCCAAGACATCGACGCGGTCGATTTCCCCTTCCGTATGTTGCCGAACAATCAGGGGAACACGATACTCGAACGCGATGTCTTTGGCCCCGCAGGACGGGCAGCGGCATGGTGGCGCCCGCGCCATTTACGTCTTGACCTCCAGCCACCGGGCCAGCCCCCGCGCCGCCATGCGTGGAGAGATGGGGACTCGTCGTAAGATCGAACTCTGCAGCCGCAAGAACCCGTTCGCGGCGTGTTGAACGTGCGCCTCAATCCATCTTTGGGTCTGCGGCGATTGCAGATGCTCGAGGATGACCGGAATCTGCGTTGGGTCCTTGGGAACGAGATAATAAGCGCTGTGCCGTGGCACGACGGCCCCGTCCCAATCGACCCAGAATCGGATTTCTCGCGTGATATCCTTGCACAGGATCTTCGGTCTCAAGAGGTCGGGCAGCGGCGCATTATCATGGAACCCCCACCATGCCTTCCGTCCGCCTTGAACACAAGTCCTTCTTTCAAGCCGGTCCCGATGGATCGCGAGATAATCGGCAAGGGGCCCGATATTCGAAATCGAGCAGAGGCGGCCCTGCCGGTCGTATGGAACCAGCATCGACTCCGAGGTCCGGATCCGCCCATTGCAGAAACTTAATTGGCGGCCGGAAATGGTCGGATGGGCGAATCGTTCCAACGGAGGCGGAAGGTTCGCATCTCGAACAACATAAACCTCGTCCGCGCCGGTAGCGACCCCACAACTGATGCGGACGCAAATATCCTCCAGGACCGGACCCCGGTGCGGAAAAGTGTTGACGTCTCTAATTGGAGGCGCCCAGGAGCGCCCGTCCGCCGGGAGTTCCACGAGGGCCTCTCGACCGGCCCGATTCCTGACGCATGTCTTGTGGCCGAAGGGCGGTGGGGACTTCGTGATGGATGTGACGAGCGGATAGGCGACGCGATCCGCGAACGTCGTCTCCGAAAGAAAGTCGAGGTGCTCTACCGTATGCTGGGTCATAAGATGCCGAAGGGGCCGCGCGGAGTTTACATACTGATACTTCTCCGGCGTGATGAACGCGAGGCGACCGCCGGGACGGAGGTGACGTAGACCCTGCTCCATAAAAAGCATGTAGAGGTCGAGCCGGCCGCTCGCCGTCGCAAATCGCGCCCGGTAACGCACGCGCTCGGGCTCCGAAAGCTGGAGGATGCTGACGTATGGGGGGTTCCCGACAACATAATCGAAAGGCTTTTCGGACCATGCCAGAAAATCGCCGCAGACGAATTGGACGGCGTCGTGCTGAACGCGTCGCTTGGCCTCGTGGATCAGCGCCGGATTGACGTCGATTCCAACCACGCGAGGAGGCGAGACTCCGACCCTTTGGCACCAGCGCAAGACGCCTTCGACGAAGGGTCCCGTGCCGCAACCGGGATCAAGAACCCGGTCGTTCGGGGTGGGCGTGCGGCTCCCGAAGAGTCGCTCCAGCATGAAATCCACGACCGCTTCAGGTGTCGGGACGTGCCCCCGCATGCGAATGCACGTCCTCTCGAGCATCATATACGTTTTTATATCGTAGTGGGGGTGGTCTTCGAAAGTTGGACGCCCCCCAGCCCGCCGGCTCCGGCCCCCCGCTACGGAGCGGCGTGCACCGCCTCGATCGGCCACGGCTCGGGCGCCGGGGCCGGCCGGGACGCGTCGAACCGGAACGTGTAGAGCCCCGCGTTCGCGTCGAACGTGACCATCGTCCCGTCCGCGAATCCGAGCACTTCCTGCAGGTTCGGGGCCCAGCGCCGGGACTCCGCGGGCGGCGACGGCGGGTCGCGGTCCGGGAGGAACGCGCCCACGCTCGGGTGCGAGTAGAAGGGCCGTGTCCCGACCTCGGAGAGGTCGACCGCCCAGATGCCGCCGTGGTACATGCTGATGAGGAGCGTGCGGCCGACGGTCCAGTAGTAGTGCTCCGAGAACATGTACAGGCCCGTCCACTCGACCTCGTGCGGAAGGGTCCATGCGGCGACCTCGAAGATATCGGAAGGATCCGTGGTGTCGAGCACCCACACGATCCCCGACGGGTGCCCCTCGGGATGGCCGCCGAACTCGGGCCCGATGATCGTGTAATGGCGGCCGTCCCAGAGCTCCGGCATCGGTAGGGCCGAGTGGAGCGCGCCGGAGATCCCTTCGCGCCCCGGACCGTGCTCGGTCCAGCGCCCGATTTCGCGCGGATTCCTCGGGTCGGAGACGTCGAGGACCGTGAACCGGCTGTGCCCCACGACGTACGCGAGCGGGACGCCGGTCGCGGGGTGCGGCGCGACCCAGCCGTCGTGTCCGCGCGGCCCCGTGTACTGCGCCGCGTCCTCGCCCGGGGGCGGTTTGTAGATCGACAACAACTCCAACGCAGGCCCTCGCGGGCCCACGCTGATCGTATAGAACTCAAAGGCCGACAGTTCGTTCGTCTGCGGCCGCGTCGTCGTGACAAGGAGCAGCGACTCGCCTTGGATCTCCGTCGCGAACACGGAATGGCCGTATCCTACGAGCGGCTGGTGGTCGACGATCCGCGGCTCGGACGCGTCCGAGATATCGACGAGGAGGATCGACGCCGGGCGGGGCAGCGGGTCCTCCGCCGAGTCTGCGTCTATGCGGACCTCCTGTTCCCCGCACGCGGTCCGCCAGCCGAGGTAGAAGGTAGAAGGTGGAAGTGGGACGTGGCCGGTCTTGGAGCCCGACACGTCTACCTTCAACCTCCTACCCTCAGCCCCGTCGTCCGGAAGGAGGCCGGTGGGCTCCGCTTCGCTCGTCACGAGCACGACGTGCTTGCCATCGGGGACGACCGCAAGGTCGTAGATCCGCGTCGTCTGCATCACGAGCTCGCCGAGCCACCGCGGCGCCGCGGGGAGGGTCACGTCCGCGAGCGCGAAGCCGACCTTGCTCCGGCTCTCGACCGCCGCGATCCGCCGGCCCTCCGGCGTGGGCTGCGCGTCGCCGCACATGTATGCGCCCGCCGTCGTACCGTAATATTCCGAAACGAGCGGGTCGAAGCCCAAGACCTCGAAGTTCGGCGTGGAGAGCCCGCGATGGTCCGACCGGTCCTCGTGGTCGTGGCTGCCTCCGTACGAAAGCGCGCGTTCGGACCAGTCGGTGACGAACGAATCCCCGGCTGCCGTATCGACGTCCGAAACGCACCCGCTCGTGAAGGAAAGGAGAGAGAGGAGGGAAAGGAAGGGACGGAGTGAACGCCGTGGGCGGAGGGACACAGAGAGGTCCATGGCCTAGGTTGGATTAAGACTTCACGCCCAAGCCGGAGAGCGGCCGCCCGTCGCTCCGCTCCCCTTTCTCCCTTTCCGTCCTTTCCCGGTCACGGCTGCCCCGGATACTTCCCCTCGCCCACGTCCCGGAGGATCACCGGGATCCGGAGCAGGCTCTTTTCGTCGCCCCACTGGAGGATGACCGGCGTCGGCGTGGGATGCTCGATGAAGTTGTCGATGTTCGCGTACCGGTTCCGGAGGCCCGAGTAGCCCACGCCGTTTACGATCCGCAGTTCCAGCCGGTGGTCCGGCGGGATCGAGACGTCGGCCGGGAAGAACTCCATCATCGCCTGGATCGGTTCGCCCGGTGTCAACCGGTGGCGCTCGTGCGTGCCCTCGTAGTAGCGCAGGTCCATCACCGCATGCGCGACCGGTGTCCGCGCCCCATACGCTCCGACGTCGAGGAGTTCGGCGTAGATGCGCGCGCCCTCCGGCGAGGACGGGACGAGCGTGATCGGCATCCGGATCGAGCCCGCGAACCGGAGCCCTTCGGGAAGCCGGGCCGAGACGGAGATGTGCTCCGACACCGGCGTCCGGACGCCGGTGAGTCCCGAGAGCGCGCCCGGGTTTTCGAGCGGGTGTTCGCCCGCTTCGGCGGGCTCGGGCGAAAGGGTCCCCGCGCCGATGTAGAGGGTCTGCCACGAGACGTCCGCGGGCGGCCACGCCGTCTCCGTCCGCCACGCGCCGCGGTTGTCCTCGACGTCGACCGCGGGCCCGGTGTCGACGGTCGCGTCCTCCTTCAACTCCTTCGTGAGCCACCGGAGCAGGACCTCGTTGTGGTCCCATCGGACGTGGTCGCCGCGGTTCGCCCGGTCCGGGACGTCGTGCCACCACTGTCCCATCAGGATCTTCGTCTCGACGCCGCGGGCGGCAAGTTCGTTCACGAACGGGAACGCCATGTGGGGCGGTACGCGCCAGTCCTGTAGCCCGTGGATGAGGAACACGGAGCCCCGGTAGTTCTCGAGGATCCGCCCGCGGAAGTCGCGGACCTGCCAGTAGTCCGCCACCGGGCCGATGCCTTCCGGGTCGCCCGTGACGACGGAATATTGGTTCATGAACACGCCTCCGTAGCCTTCGGGGCAGGCCGCGTTCGCGAGGCGCTGGTCGGGCCCGCGCGGGTCGTTCGTGAAGCCGTAGCTCCAGTAGAGCGCATGGAAGATCGGCGCGTAGGCCACCGGCGTCCCGTTCGGGTACGCGTGGTCGTAGATCGACGTAAGTCCCGAGACCGGGAGGATCGTCTTCAAGTGCGGGTTGCCGTACATCGCGGCCATCCACGGCGTCGTCCCGTCGTACGATACGCCCCAGATCCCGACGTTGCCGTTCGACCAGGGTTGCGTCCCGTAGAACGTCACGATCTCGTCCATGTCGTCCTGCTCGGGCCTAGAGAAGAACTCCATGCAGCCTTCGGAGGAGGACGTTCCCCGGACCGCGACGCGCGCGTACGCGAAGCCGTGCGGCACGAGCCCTTGGAGGAACATCTGGTCCTCGAGCGAGTCCTCGAAGACCTCGTCGAGGAAGTCGAAGTAGTACGGGCTGATCCGCAGGATCACCGGGACCTTCGTCCCCTCGGGGACCGCGGGGCGCCAGACGGCCGACGCGATCGTGATCCCGTCGAGCGCCGGAATGTCCAGGACCTCGACCGGAAGCACGTCGAACGGACCGGGGACGAGCGGCCGCGAGAAGTTGTTCGCGGTGTCCCAGACGACCTCGGTCGGGATCGGGGCCCGGAGCGCCTCGGTGAGCGACGCGGGCGCGACGGGTTCCTCGCTTCCGGTGCCGATGCATCCGGTGAGTGCGACGGAAAGGAGGGAAAGGGCGGAAAGGACGGGGATGGAGCGAACGGGACGGTTGGAAGCCTTCATGCCACGACCTCCCGCCTTCAGGGGATTGGGGCGTAGATAACGCTTTCCGTCACTCGGAGGGCTTGAACGTGAGGGACGCCGAGTTGATACAGTACCGTTCCCCGGTCGGGTCCGGCCCGTCGTCGAACAGATGTCCGAGGTGGGCCTCGC
Source organism: Methanobacteriota archaeon (assembly GCA_052387135.1). Classification (GTDB taxonomy): domain Archaea; phylum Thermoplasmatota; class SW-10-69-26; order JACQPN01; family JBQTJL01; genus JBQTJL01. Next base: position 8,514 of record JBQTJL010000108.1, read on the forward strand.
AGCGCGCGCACCGGGCTTCGGTCCGGACCATCCCGTGGCTCCGGTCGGTCGTGAGCTTCACGTTCGTCTTGTCCGCCACGTCCCAGAACGACGGCCACCCGGTGCCCGAGTTGTATTTCGTCGCGGAGGCAAAGAGCGGCGCGTCGCAGACGACGCAGTGGTACATGCCCTTTCCCTCGTGGTTCCAGTACTTGCCCGTAAACGGCGGCTCGGTCCCGCAGGCCTGCGTCACCTCGAATTCCATCGGGGTGAGGCGCTTCT
>JBQTJL010000109.1:0-5025 GCA_052387135.1 Methanobacteriota archaeon
GTGGTCCCGTAGCTGGTAGAGTATCTCATCGACCTCGATGGCGGCGTGTATCGTCTCTATGAGGACCTTCGCCCGTATCGTGCCGCTGGAAAGACCTTGCGTTTCATCCGCTAGCCCGAACGCCTCCTTCCAGAGGCGCGCCTCGAGGTGCGATTCAAGCTTCGGGAGATAGAAGTAGGGGCCGCTCCCCCGCGCACGGAGCGCCGCGTGGTTGTGGAACGCGTAGACGCCGAAATCGAAGAGCGAGGCCGAGACCGGTTCGCCGTCGACCCGGACGTGTCGCTCGACCAAGTGCCAGCCCCGCGGGCGGACGACGAGCGTCGCGGGCGTCGGGCCCAGGCGATACTCTTTCCCGTCCGGCGACCGGAACTCGATCGTGCCGTCCACCGCGTCGACGAGGTTCGCCTGCCCTTCGACGACGTTCCGCCACGTAGGCGAGAGCGCGTCCTCGAAGTCGGCCATGAAGACCGAGGCGCCCGAGTTCAGCGCGTTGATCATCATCTTCCGGTCGACGGGCCCGGTGATCTCGACGCGGCGGTCCTCGAGGTCGGCGGGCGCCGGCCGGACCCACCATTCGGATGCCCGGACCGACCGCGTCTCCGCGGGAAAACGGGGGAGGACGCCGCGGGAAAGGTCCGCGCCTCGGCGGATCCTTCGGGCGAGAACGTCGGCGCGCGTCGCCCCGAGCTTCGCCTGGAGCGCCGCCACGAAGTCGAGCGCGGCCGGAGTAAGAATCTCGCGCTGTCGCGGCGTTTCCGCCCCGAACACCTCCACCCGCCCCGACGAGACGACCACGCGAACAGACTCCAGAGATGTGACGCGGAGCGCACGGCCCGGCCGCGCCCCGCGGTACTTGCCCCCTAGCGCGAGTGCCCTCCATCTACTTTGCGCCAAGGCACCCGGCGCCTGTGCGTCCGGGGTCACGGGGCCGATGGATGGCCGAACGGTTAAAGCGGACCGACCGGCTTGCCTTCCCCGAGTGAACCGGATGCCCGGAAAGGTCGCGACGCACAAGCTCTACATCGGAGGCGCCTTCGTGGACGCCTCGGGCGGCGAGGTCTTCGAGGTCGCAAACCCCGCGACGAACGAGCCCATCGCGACCGTCGCGAAGGCGGGCGCGGACGACGCCCGACGCGCGGTCGAGGTCGCGCGGGCCGCCTTCGAGCGACCCGACTGGGGCGCGATCGACCCCGCCCAACGCGGCCGGATCCTGTGGCGGCTCGCGACGCTCGTCCGCGAGCATGCGGACGAGCTTGCCCGCCTCGAGACGACGAACCAAGGGAAGACGCTCCGCGAAGCGAAGGGCGACGTCCTCTACGGGGCCTGGACCATCGAATACTACGCGGGCCTCTCGGACAAGATCCAGGGCGCCACGATCCCCGTCCCCGGCGACCGCCTCGCCTACACGCGCCGTGAGCCGCTCGGCGTCACGGTCCACATCGTCCCGTGGAACTATCCGTTCCAGCTCATGACCCGGAGCGTCGCGCCGGCACTCGCCGCCGGGAACACCTGCGTCGTGAAGCCCGCGAGCCTCACGCCGCTCACCACGCTCCGCTTCGCCGAGCTCTGCCAGGCCGCCGGTGTCCCGGCCGGCGTCGTGAACGTGGTCCCGGGCCCCGGCCGCGAGGTCGGCGGGACCTTGGCGGCGCATCCGGACGTCGCGGGGATCACCGTCACCGGCTCCGCCGAAACGGGGAAGGAGGTCCAGCGCGCAGCAAGCGAGCACGTCTGCACCGTGACGCTCGAACTTGGCGGCAAGTCCCCGAACATCGTGTTCCCGGACGCGAACGTCGAGCGGGCGCTCCGCGGCGTCGCGAACGGGATCTTCTTGAACGCGGGCCAGATGTGCTGGGCCGGCTCCCGGCTCCTCGTCCACGAGTCGATCCACAAGGACTTCGTGGTACGGCTCGCGAAGGCCGCCGAAGGGTGGACGCTCGGGTCCGGCCTATCGGAGGCGACGAAGATGGGCCCGCTCGTCTCGCGGGAGCAACAGAAACGCGTCTTGTCGTACGTGCAAGAAGGCAAGAAGCAAGGGGCGAAGGTCGTCACCGGTGGCGAGGCCCCGACGGACGGGGAGCTCTCCCGCGGGAACTTCGTGAAGCCCACGATCCTCGACGGCGTCGCAAACGACATGAAGGTCGCGCGCGAGGAGATCTTCGGGCCCGTGCTGTCCGTGATTCCCTTCCGCGACACGGACGAGGCCGTCCGCATCGCAAACGACACCCGCTTCGGGCTCTACTCGGGGATCTGGACGAACAATCTCGGGCTCGCGCACTCGGTCGCGGCGCGGCTTGCGGCGGGCCAGGTCGCGGTGAACGAATACCCGATCACGTTCCCTCAGGTGCCGTTCGGGGGCTACAAGGAATCCGGCGTCGGCCACGAGCAAGGGCTCGACGCGATCCAGTACTATACGCGTGTCAAATCGGTCATCATCAATCTGAAAGGGTGAGAGGGGAGAGGAGACCGGAGCGGGCGCTCCGTCCCCCCTTTCCTCGTTTTCCCTTTCCGACCGCCCGGAGGAGCGATGCCGACAACACCCCTTGCGATGAAGGAAGTCCGCAAGCGCCTGAAGGGCACGCCCCGCTGGAAGCTCGTGCGCGGTCGCCGCATCCGGCGCGAGCTCCGGTTCAAGGATTTCGCCCAGGCGATGAAGGCGGTGGCCCGCGTCGCGAAGGCGGCCGAGGCCTACGGGCACCATCCGGACATCCTCGTCTATTCGTGGAACCGGGTCCGGCTCGATCTTACGACCCACGACGCCGGATACCGCCTCTCGAGGTGGGACTTCGAGATGGCGAAGCGGCTCGACCGCGTCCTGCCGAAGACCCGATAGGTTCAACATATCGCGCTGCCTTCGAGGCGTCGTGAGATCGGCCGGGGGAGCGCTCGTCGTCGCGGTAGCCGTCGCGCTCGCGGTGCCGACGCAGGCGTGGGAGCAGCTCGGCGGAGGGCCGGGCCGCTCCGGCGTCGCCGGCGCGCCACCGGGTCCCCTCGACGTCGTCGAAGCAAAGCCCCTTCTCGGCGGCGGCGAACGCATCGACGGAATCGTCCCGCATGCCCCCGGATTCGTCGAGGCCGACGGGGTCCTCGTCGGGATCGCCTACGAAGCGTCCGACCATTGCGAGATCGTCCGGATCACGCCCGCCGGCGACACCTCCCGGGTCCCGGTCGACGGGTGCGGCCGGGGCGCCACGGCCGTCGCCTACGACGCCGCGTCGGGGAACGCCTACGCCTGCCTCCTCGCGTTCGAGCCGGACGAAGCCGTGCTCCTTGCGTTCGGTCCTGCGACCGGGGAACCGCGCTGGCAGATCCTCGCGGCGGCGCTCGGGTTCGACACGGGCGAACTGCAGACGTGGCAGTGCACCGGCGCCGCGCTCGACGCGCCGCGGCGCGAGCTCGTCGTCGCGTTCTTCGACACGTTCAACGCGAACTGGCGAAACCGCATCGGCTCGTTCTCCGCGGACACCGGCGACGTCCGCTGGACCACGAACGTGCTCGCGGGCGCCTTCCCCGTGATCCCGCGCGAGCTCCGGGGCGCCGGCGACCGGGACTTTGCGACGCTTGCCGTGCGGCTCGCACCGAACGGAATTGTGGTCACGGGCAGCATGCTCGCGCCGACCCCGCAATGGGGCGCGGTCTGGCTCGATCGGGGCGGCAACTCGACCGGGGCCGCGTTCGCCGCGCTCGACCCCCAGCCCTCCGCGATCCGCTCCGGCAGCGACCCCCAGTCGATCGGCGGCTCCGACTACGCCGCCGTCGAAGGCTCGCTCGCCGCCGTCACGGTCGGTCGCCGGCTCCTCCTCGTCGATCCGGACACGAACGAACCCTTCGCGAGCAAGCCTCTGGAAACGCTCGAGGCGCTGGATGCGGTCTGGTCGTGGCGCGAGGCCGAGATCTGGACCGTCTCCGACGTCGTGATCGTGCCGCCCGGAGACGCGTACGTGCTCGTCGGGAGCCCCCGCTCGGAGCCTCCCGAGGCCGCCCTCGTGCGGCTCGACCTTGGCACCGGCCTCGTCCAGCAGCGCCTTCCCCTGCCGGTCGAGGCGACGGTCGGCTCCGGCAGCCCGCGCTGCCTCGGATCCGTGGACCCGCGCGAAGGGGGCGGCTGCTCGCGATGGGACGCGCGCATCACGCCGCTTCCCGGCGACGCGGGGTTTCTCGTCTGGGACTCCGGGGGCGAATCCGTGCTCGTCGCGGCGGCGCCGGCGGAGCGACGCGCGACGGTCGAGCTTGCGACGAGCTATCCGGCTCCCGGAGCGCCGCTCGCGATCCGACCGGCGGCCCCGCCCGGGCTCGTCGCGGAGCGGTTCGACGTCCAGTGGGGCGACGGCCCGCTCGAGACCCTCGACGCCGGCTCCGAGGCGACCCACCGGTACGCCGCCGCGGGCGCACGGCTCCTCCGCGTCACCGCGCTCTACGACGACGGGACGACGGGGACGGCCGAGGAGATCGTCCAGGTCGGCGGGACCCCACCCGCGGCGCCGCCGGAGCTCACCCGCCTCCAGAAGGCGCTCGCGCCCGAAAACCAAGACCGCACCTTCTTCCTCCTCGGTCTCGTGCTCACCGCGATCGGCGCGCTCGTGGGGCTCGGCCGCTACTTCCGGCGGCGCGGCAAGCTCGCGAGGAACCTCGCCGCCCTCGAGCGGATCCGCGACCGCGGCCGCTCCGATCCGTCCGGCGCGCTTCGCGACCTCTCCAGATTCCGGGCGGGCCTCCGCTCGGCGCTTGCGAGCGGCACGCTCGACGAAGGACAATACTCCGCGATCCGCGCCGAGGCCGACCGCCTTCTCCGGTTCCTCCTTGAGCGGAGAGTCGCGCCGTACTCCGAACGGCTCACGCCGGCGTTCCGGCGTCTCCTCTCGATCGTGCTCGACGACGGCCGCCTCGACCCCGCCGAGTCACGCGAGCTCCTCGACGCGCTCGAACGCGAGGAACGGCTTGCCCCCGAGGAGCGGAACGCGCTCGCGAGGCTGCTTACGGCGGGATGAAGCCGGCGCCGCATACTTTCGCCGAACCCCCCCGTAATCG
>JBQTJL010000110.1:0-1683 GCA_052387135.1 Methanobacteriota archaeon
CGCTGGGACCGGTAGAGGAGCCCCCGCTCGTGGGCGCGCTTCACGGCCCACCATGCGCCCTCTATGTAGTCGTTCGCGATCGTCATGTACGGGCGGTCCCAGTCGAGCCAGACCCCGAGCGCCGAAAACTCGCCGTTCATCACGTCGAGGAAATCGGTCGAGAACCGGCGGCACTCCGCGACGAACTTCTCGACACCCAGCGCCTCGATCTCCTTCTTGTTCCGGATCCCCAGCGCCTGCTCGACCTTCACCTCGATCGGGAGCCCATGCATGTCGTAGCCCGGCTGGTCCCGCACGAGCTTCCCCTGCATCGTCTGGAACCGGAGCTCGCAGTCCTTCAGCGTCTTGTTCCACGCGGTCCCGAGGTGGATGTGGCCGGACGTGTACGGCGGGCCGTCGATGAACGCGAACCGCTTGCCGCGGGCGCGCGCCGCGCGCGTCGCCTTCCGCGCGTCCCGATCACGCCAAAGCGCCTGGATCCGCTTCTCGAGCTCCGGCGGTACGTACGATCGATCGGCCGCCTGGACCGGCATGGCAGGGGCCGACAGGTGTACCCCCCTTTAAATGCCTTGCCGAACCCGTCCCGGCGCCGACCGGTCAATCAGACGGACGCCGCCCCCGAACCTTGAACGCTTGGGGCCCGCACCGCCCGAAGGACCGACAGATTCGACGGCCGCCGCCGGAAGGGCGCGAACCTGTCGAACGGACCTCCCGGAACCGTCGAAAAGATACCGCTGACGCAGGCTAGAAATACAAGAGCCCGCTAATAGGAAGGCCCGCGAGAGTGTCGGAAATGGAATCTGCAAAGTTCGTCCCTGGCGCGGCGCACGGCGTCGACGACGGGGGATTCGTCCAGGAAGACGCGTAGTCTTCATAACGTCCTGTTCTTGATTCGGGTCGTGAAGGCCAGTCCGTTCTTCGAGCTCGTCTACCGGCTTCGGCCGGTCTCCGAGCCACGGTCCGTGCCGCTGATCCTCTGCGCGCGGATCCCGTCGCTCTCGGTCTCGACGCGGGTCTCGCACCTCGACGATTCGGGGAACGTGTGGCGCCTCCTCGAGGTCCGCGGCTCCCGCGAATCGGTCGTTGCGGCCGAGCGGGCGTTCATGGAGCTCGACCTTCCGTTCGTGCTCGACCGCGCGGTCCTCTCGACCGCGCCGCGGCTCGTCGTCCTCTTCTACAAGTACCGCCCCCTCGCGCGCGCCGAAGGCTTCAGCAACACGGTGCTCGCGTTCCGCCTCTTGGGCCGGGACACGATCGTCACGGACGAGACGACCGAGGGCGCGGTCGAGATCCGGATCCGGGCGCGAAGCAGCACGAAGCTCGACCGGTTCTTCCGCGAGATCTCGGATCGCTCCCGGGGCCGCTACGAAGTCACGCTCCTTCGCAAGGGCCCCGTCCGGGACGACCGCCCGACGCCCGGACTTTCGCCGGAGGACGAACGGCTCCTTCGCGCCGCCTTCGACGCAGGGTACTTCGACGTGCCGCGCCGCATCGAGACCCGCGCGCTCGCGGCCCGGCTCGGGATCCCGCCGACGACGCTCTCGTACCGGCTCCGCACGCTCGAGGCGAAGCTGCTCCGCACGTATCTTGCCTAGGGAGGCGCGTTCTTCGCCGTCCTTTGGCGAGGGCGCAGGCGAAGGCGATGGCGACGAAGGCGGAGGCGATGGCGGAGGCGATGGCGAC
>JBQTJL010000111.1:0-15809 GCA_052387135.1 Methanobacteriota archaeon
CGGTCGCCATGCTGCGCGAGGAACACGGCGCAGCGGTTCGCAAGCCACGTCAGGGACTCGACCCCGCGGAAGCTGTGCCAGAAGACGCTCCGGGTCTTCGCGGATTCGTGGGCAAACTGCGCAACAAGGCTCGTCTTCCCGATCCCCGGAAGGCCCTCGACGATCACGACGCGGCCGCCGTCCGCAAGCGTCGAGAGCTCGCGGGAGCGCCCGACGAACTCGGTGGGGACGGGCACGCTCATGAGGAACGGCGTCAAGACCTCGGTCGTCGCCTTCGCGTTCCCCGTGGAAAGCTCCATCCGGAGGCCCCCCGCCGTGAAGCGGAGGGAGACCGAGGAGGCGACGAGGCGGTAGAGTTTCACGTTCTTCCCGATGTACTGCCACGAGGAGGCGACGAGCCCCAACGACTCCATGTGCTTCAAGCGACGCGCGACCTCGGTCTCGGAAAGCGAGAGGAGGTCGCCCACCTTCCGAGGGTACGTCGGCTCGACCGCAAGCAGGTTGAGGATGGCCTGGTTCGTGCGGTTCGCGAGGACCTTCAGGACCTCCTCGGACATCGGCTTGTGATTCCCCCCTCCGGATTTAAAACATGCCTATTGGAGGACCGGTAGCTCGCTCCGGATCGGCTCGGGCGAAAAGTCCGGGACCCCTTCGGGACGGGGCTCGGGGGCAAGGACGCCGTCCTTCACGAGGTCGGGCTCGGAGCCGGGCCGGACGAGGAGGGCCACGCGGGAGTCCGCGCGGTCCTTCCGGAGGTCGTATCCGAGGCGCCCGGCGAGGTCGTTCGAGAAGCGGAGGATGTCGGCGTGCGCCGGCATGTTGTCGATCGAGAGCCGCTCGCGCGAGTAGCCGACCCAGACGTAGGCCTTGCACTCGATGAAGTCCGGCTCCGAGATCCGATCCAGGGCCTCGTACTCGGCTTCGTGGCCGAACATGTTCCAGCCTTTGACGAGCACGTGGCGGGCGACCGTGCGGCATTCGAGCGACGGGAGGAGCCGCAGCGTCTCCATGAGCGCGTCCCATTGCCGCTCGGCGGTCGGGACGCAGAGCCGGTTGTAGACGTCCTCGTTCGGCGCGTTCACGCTCACGTAGAGCTGGGTCGGGAGCGCGTCTTCGGCCGCGAGCCGGCGGATCGCCTGCGGCGCGGTCCCGTTCGTGACGAGGAACGTCGTGAGTCCCCGCTCGTCGCAGAGGCGGATGAATTCGGCAAGATGCGGGTAGAACGCGGGCTCCCCGTTCAGGCTGATCGCGACGTGCTTCGGGGCCATCGCCTCGAGCCATTTTTCCATCGCGACCTTCGGGTTCCCCTTGTAGCCGGAAAGCAGGCGGTGCTGCTCGTGGACCATGCCGTCGAGGATCGCCTTCGGGTCGTCAAAATCGTGCGCGGCGCCGGGGTCGAAGTCCTGGCTTCGCCAGCAGAAGAGGCAGAGCTGGTTGCAGAAGTCGACGATCGGCGTCATCTGCATGCAGCGATGGGATTCGATCCCGTAGAAGTCGCCCTTGTAGCAGCGCCGGCCTTCCTTGAGCTCGGCCTTCGACCAATGACAGAGCTTGATCGCGGCGTGGTTGCCGATCACGCCGTAGCCTTGCTTGGCAAGGAGCGTCCGGAGCTCGTCTCGCACGGGTCGAGCAGGAGGTAAACGACATTTAAGACTTTTCGTGGTCGTGCACGGACCGGACCGGGTTCTTGGAGGCGCTCGTATGTGTGGTCTTTCCGCCCCCGGCCGGGCGTCTGCGGCGTCCGCGTCCCGTCTGCTGCGTCGCGCTCGTTCGGTCGTCGCGAGGCCCTTCGTGAGGTTCGTGGAGCCTCGCTCCTCCCTCCTCGCGCTCCTTGCAGCCGGGCACGCGGCCGCGCGCAGCCGCGTCGACCGGCGGCGGGGGGAACGACGACGATGCTCCCGCTACGACGAGGCGGCGGCCGGTCGAAGGCGGACGGAGCGGTTCGTCGGTTCGGAACTACTTACTTAGTACGTATCATTCCGTGTGGGCCAACCTCGGCGTGAGAAGCGTCGTCGGCTTCCCCGCCCTCGGACCAAGCGGGCCGAGCGGATGGGGCTCGATGGCAAGGAGCCCGAGGCGAGGGAGGAGGCGCTTCCAGGAATTTCACAAAGAAGCGCCGACGACTGAGCCGAGGGCGACGCAGCCAGCGGGACCCAGGCGCCGGCCCGCGCCGGTCCGCGGGCGGAAAGAACACCCACACGAAGACCAATCGGAACACGGACGGACCAGACGCCGCCACGCACAGGTCCGCGGGCGGAAACAACACGCGTACGAACGGCTGACCCATCAGATCGGCGCAGAAAAGATCAGGCGCGGAGCCGTTGCGCCTCGAAGTAGCCCTGCAGGGCCTCCGAGACGGTCTCCGAGATGGCCTTCCCCGTGGCCGTCTTCATCGAGTGGAGGAGGATGTGGTAGCGCGCGGGGATGCGGACCTTGATCTCCTTCTCGCCTTCGAACCGCTGGGCGGCGCGGGCTCTGGCCTCTTCAATCATCATGCGGCAACACCGCCCTCCCCTTCCTCGGTGACCTCTTAAAGGTTATTGAACGACATAATAAAGGGACGATGGCCGAGGCTTGCTTCGACAAGTGTTCGAAAGGCCTCATATACGCTGTTTGCGCGGTGTAACCCCTGGGACCAAGCATGAACCGAGCGTTGACCGTCGGAATCCTCGCGATGTTCGTGGTGGCCGGACTCCTCCCGGTCGCCGCGCTCGCCAAGGAAGGACCTGAGAACGACACGTACGGGAAGGGCCGCGGCCCGCCCGCCGACAAGACGCATGGCGCCGCCGCCGAATCGAAGGGACGGCGCGACGCCGTCGAAGCGCGGGCCCACAAGCCCACGCCGGAGAACTTCACGATCGCGCTCTCCGGCACGGCGACGGGTCGGAACAACACGACGTACACGATCGAGGTCTCTGGCAACGGGACCGGGCACCGGCGCGGGAACGAGACGAACGCCGGCTACCTCGGGATGGCGCTCGTCCACCTCGTCGTCCGCGACGCAAACGGGACCGTGGTGAAGGAAGGCGACGTCCGCGCGAAGGTCACGGTGAAGGCCCGCGACGACGGCAACTTCACGTGGCACCTCGAGGCCGTGAAGAAGAAGCGCGACCTCGCGAAGTTCAACCTTCGCGGGAACGCGACGCCGGACGGGAACGCCACGTTCGACCTTGCGGGCGCAGGCCACCTCGTCGTGAAGAAGGACGGGGAGCGCCGCGCGCTGCCGCTCAGGGTCTCCGTGACCGGCGAAGTGTCCCGGTCGTAGCGCTGAACTCGACGCGACCCCGGAGGGAGCCGCCTTCCTCCGGGGATTCCCTTTTATAGCCGCCGCAGCTTCGCGGCTTGATGCGCGCGACCGGCGAGGCCCGCGACGGCGAGACGTTCGCTGCGCTCGTCGCCGTGCAGGTGCTCTTCGGGAGCCTTGCGGTCGCCGGGAAGTTCGCGTTCGCCTCGTTCGAACCCCGCGTGCTCGCCGCGCTCCGCACCGCCGGCGCCGCCGTCCTGCTCTTTGCGATCGCGGTCGCGTTCGCAAAGGACACCGCCGGCGGACCGTGGCGCGCCCGGGGGAAGCTCCCGCGGCTCGCCGTCCTCTCGTTCTTCGGCGTGATCGTGAACCAGATCCTCTTCCTCGAAGGACTCGCCCGGACGACCGCCGTCTCGGCGGTGATGCTCGTATCGACGATCCCGGTCTTCACGCTGGGGATCGCATGGGCGACCGGGGTCGAGCGCCTCGACGCGCGGAAGGCCGCCGGCGTCGTCGTCGCGCTCGCCGGCGTAGGGATCCTCCTCGGCGGCGAGATCCGGGGCGTGGGCGATGGCGACGCCGTGGGCGACCTGCTCGTCGTCGCGAACTCGCTTTCGTACTCGGTCTACCTCGTGCTCGCGCGGCCCGTGCTCCGGGCCGAGTCCCCGCTCGGCGTGAACGCATGGACGTTCGTCTTCGGCGCGATCGGGATCTCGGCGGTCGCGGCGCCGGGCCTCCTCGACCTTGCGTGGGGCGACGTTACCCCGGCCGGCTGGGCCGCGCTCGCCTACGTGATCCTCTTCGGCACGGTCGCCGCATACGGCTTGAACACGTGGGTCCTTGCCCGCTGGGACGCGGGGATCGTCGCTTCGTACATCTTCCTGCAGCCACTCTTTGGCGCGCTCTTTGCGATCCTTCTCCTGTCGGAGACGCTCACGTGGAACGTGCTCGCGGGCGGCGCCGGGATCGTCGTCGGGGTCCTCCTCGTGACCCGCGCGAGGCCGGGACCGGCGGAGCGGGCGGTGGGACGGGATCCGCGGCTCGAATGAAACGACGGAGATGACGGATATGGGGGGAGATGGCGGATATGCGCGGGGATGGCGGAAATGGGTGAGCCATCATATCCGCCATATCCCGTGCATCTCCCGTCATTTCCGTCGGGTGGCGATGAACCCCGCGATCGACCGCAGCGTGTCCACGGCGTCCGTGCCGGGCGCGTCGGGAAGGTTCGCGAGGTGTTTCTCGGCCTTCCCGAGTTCGTCCTCCGCGACGCGGGTCGCGTGCTCGATGCTGCCGGCATCGTGGAGGATCCGGATCGCTTCGGCGACGTCCGCGGGGGTCGTCTCGTCCTCGGGCCGGTCGAGGATCGCAAGGAGGCGGTCCGCGCGGGACGAGTGGGCGAGCGCGTGCGCGACGAGCAGGGTCCGTTTTCCGGTCCGGATGTCGCCGCCCACGGGTTTTCCGAGGGTGGCCTCGTCCGCGGTCACGTCGAGGACGTCGTCGCGGATCTGGAACGCGACGCCAAGCGGCGCGCCGAACCGGCCGAAGGCCTCGGCGTCCGAGCGGCCCGCTCCGCCGAGAAGGGCGCCGGCCTCGAGCGAGAACTCGAGTAGGATGCCGGTCTTCGCCCGGACCATCGCCATGTACTCTTCGATCGTGGCCGTCGGGGACTTCGCGAGGGCAAGGTCCAGCATCTGGCCCTCGGCAAGATGAAGCGAGACTTCGGAGGCGAGCGCCAAGACGCGGAGGACCTGCAGGGGATCCGCGCCTTCCTCGGTCGAGGCGGCCATCGCGCGGTAGCTCAACGCGAACAGTCCATCGCCGACCGTGATCGCGACCGGGTCGCCCCAGAGCGAGCCCACGGTGGGCCGGTTCCGCCGGATCTCCGCGTTGTCCATCACGTCGTCGTGGACCAAGGTGAAGGTATGGAGGAGCTCGATCCCGGCCGCGGTCGGGAGCGCGTGCTTGCGGTCGCCGCCCACGGCCTCGCAGGCAAGGAGGCAGAGCGTGGGGCGGATCCGCTTTCCGCCGGCCTCGATCACGTGCCGCATCGGCGCCAAGACCGCCATGCTCGGGCGGAGCCTCCGACCGGAACGGGCGAGGGACGCCCGGAGCCACGTCCGCATCTCGGACCGGGCGTGCGAAAGGTGCCGCTCGAGCTCGACGTTCACGAGCCCGGCGTACTCTTCGAGCACCTTCTCGAGGGCGATCGCGGGCGACACGGAAGGGAGCATGACGCTTTCGCCTCTTAAATTGGGCCCACGACGCAATTAAGGCGTGACCCGGCCGATGCGAAGGTACGCGTCAGCCACCCGGAACAGCAATTTCTTTCGGACCCCGTGCGCGAGGCGGATGAGGCCGGACGCCGAGCGCCAGGGCTCGCGGTGGGCCGGCGCGATCGCCTTCACGAGGTAGGGCGAATGCGGCGCCGCCGGCGAGGTGTCGTAGACCCGGAAATGGACGCCGTACTTGTAGCCGGCCTTCGGAAGCAGGCCGCGCTTCACGAGGTCCTCGTAGCAGGCCTCGACCAGCGTCTCGCGGGGGCCGACGACGGGCGTCCGTCCTTCGCCCACGGCGGCCGCGCCGCGCGGGTCGTCGCGGCGGACGGCGTAGTACGTGACGTCGGTGTCCTCGTCGCAGACCGAAACGAGCGCGGCCCGGTGCCGGCGCTCCGCGTCGTCTGCGAGCGCGAGGAGGTCGTCCGGCACGAACTCGTCGTGCTCGCCGAACGCGGCGACGAGGCGGTCCGGCGCGGTCTTTCCGGGAAAACCCCCGCGCGGATGCGTCTCGAGCGCCCACGGAGCGGCCGTCTCGCGCGCGACGAGCCCGCGTTCGCGAAGGTCGCGGAACGCGCCGTAGGCGGCGAGCCGGCCTTCGTCCGCGACTCCGGTCCGGAGACCCGCCCCGACGTCGCGTCCAATTGCGAGGCGTTCCGTCTCCGAGAGATAGAGCGCTTCGAACGCCGTGAGCGTCGAGCCCCCGCCGGGGCGGGGCGTGCCGAATGCGCCCTTGTTGTAGAGGCGGTGGGCCTCCTTCGGATCCTCCACGACGACCTCGGCGCCGACGAGCCGGGCGGCGGCCATCGGATCAGGACTTCTTCGACGCGTACGCGATCACGGACTCGAAGACCGCGCGGCCGTCCCCGGCTCCCGCGGGGGCCCGGCCGGCACGCGAGCCGGGGTCGGGTCGCGTCCAGTCCGGGTGCTGCCAGCCGTGGAAGACGCGCTCGGGATGCGGCATGAGGCCGAGGACGTTGCCTTCGGGGTTCGTGACGCCCGCGACGTTCCACGGGCTCCCGTTCGGGTTCCACGGATACGCCGCGTCGACGTCGCCGTCGGGGTCCGAGTACCGGAACGCGATCTGCCCGTTTTCGACGAGGTCCCGGTACTGGCGCGGGTCCGGCAGGAGGAACTTGCCCTCGCCGTGGGCGGCCGGGAAGTTCACGACCGCCCCCTTCGGGTATTTCGCGGTGAGCTTGCAGGACTCGCTCGACTTCTTGAGGTAGACCGGACGACACTCGAAGCGGTTCGAATCGTTCGTCGTAAGCACCGCGCGGGGCGTCTCCGAGACGACGGCGCCGCCGATTGCGGGGAGGATCCCCAGCTCGACCAGGAGCTGGAACCCGTTGCAGACGCCGACGACGGGCCGGCCTTCCTTCACGAACTCCGAAAGGTCCTTGCCGAGCCCGGCCTTGATGCGGGCCGCGAAGATGGCGCCGGCGCGGACGTAGTCGCCGGCGGAGAACCCGCCGGGAAGCATCAGGACGTCGTAGTCGAAGAGGTTGCGGCGGTCTTCCGTCTCGACGTTCGTGCCGAGGAGCTGGTTCAAGTGCACGAGCTCGGGCGCCGCGCCGACGCCGCGGAACGCGTCGAAGGCCTCCGCCTCGCAGTTCGTGCCTTCGATCCGGAGGATCCCGACGCGGACGTCCGAGGCCTTCATGCGAGCCACCTCGTAAGGCCGTTCCGCCACGCTTTCGTCGCGTCGTCGATCGGCACGCGGGCGAGCGCCTTCGTGCCCTTCGTGAAGACGACGTCGCGGCCCTGGACGCGGCCGAGCTTCACGAGCGGGATCCCGACGCGCTTCGCGTTTACGGCGAGCTTCGACGGGGCCGCGGTCTCGAGGACCCAGCGGGTGTTCGATTCCGAGAACAGCGCAAGATCGGGCCGGAGGGGGATCCCCTTCACGTCGGCGCGGACGCCGACGTCGCCGCCGATCGCCATCTCGGTGAGGGCGACGCCGAGGCCGCCCATCGAGACGTCGTGCGCGGACGCGACGAGGCCCTTCTCGATCGCGCCGACGACGAAGTGGGCGGCCTTCGGGAGGAGGTCGAGCTTCGCGCGGGAGAGCCGCGTGGACCGCGCGTCGAGAAGCCGGTAATATTGGGACCCCGCCATCTCGGGACCGGTCGGGGCGCCGGCGAGGAGCAGCGTGTTCCCTTTCTTCTTTGCGTCCGAGGTCGCGACGCGTCGCACGTCCTTCACGAGGCCGACGCCGAGAAGCGTCGGCGTCGGAGGCACGGGCCCGACGGGGCCCTGGTTGTAGAGGCTCACGTTCCCGGAGACGAACGGGACCCCCAAGGCGCGGGCGGCATCGCCGAGTCCGCGCGCGGATTGCTGGAGCTTCCCCATCTCCTCGGGGAGTTCCGGGTTCGCGAAGTTGAGGCAGTCCGCGAGCGGGTCGATCCGGGCCCCGCCCGCGGCGAGGTTGCGGACGACCTCGTCGACCGCGGCGACCGAGCCCCAGTACGGCTCGACCTCGGTAAGGTAGGGATTCACGTCGGCGGTGATGGCGAGGCCCTTCCACGAATCGTCGAGCGGCTTCACCACGGTCGCGTCGCCCGGGCCCTCGTGGCCGACCACGCCTTGGAGGGGTTTCAAGAGCGTGCGGCCGCGGACCTCGTGGTCGTACTGGCGGATCACCCAGTCGCGGATCGCGATGTTCTGTGAGCCGAGAAGGTCGAGGAGGATCTTGCCGAGGCTCCGCGGCATGGGTGGCTCCTCCTGCTCGTCCTTCACGTAGGCAAGGCGCGTGGGCCGGTCGTAGACGGGCCCTTCGTAGATGAAGTCCGTCGGAAGGTCGAAGACGAGCGTGCCCTTCCAAGAGACGCGGACCTGCTTCTCGGGGATCGCGGTCCCGACGCGGGTCGCCTCGACGTCCCACTTCTTCGCGATGCGGAGGACCGCGTCTACGTTTCCTTCAGGGACCGCGACCATCATGCGTTCTTGGGATTCGGACACCCAGATCTCCCACGGCTTCATCCCGGGCGCCTTCTGCGGGACCCGTTCGAGGTGGATCTCGGCGCCGCAGCCTGCGTCGCGCGCCATCTCGCCGGAGACGCACGAGAGGCCGCCGCCGCCCAGGTCCTTCATCCCGTGGAGGAGTCCGGCCTCGTTCATCTCGAGGCAGGCATGGATCAGCGGCTCTTTCGTGATCGGGTCGCCGAGCTGGACCGCGGTGAGGCTCTCTTCGGCGCTTCCCTCGGTGAGGTCGGCCGAGGCGAACGTGACTCCGTGGATGCCGTCCCGGCCCGTGCGCCCGCCAAGGAGGAGGAAGACGTCCCCGGGGCCCGTCACGAACGAGTGCGCGATCCGGTCCTTCCGGACGATCCCGATGCAGCCCACGTTCACGAGGCAGTTCGTGGTGTATCCGGGGTGGAACACGACCTGTCCGGCGACCGTGGGGATCCCGACGCGGTTCCCGTAGTCGCGGATCCCGGCGACGACGCCGCCGAAGAGGTACCGCGGGTGGCGCGTCCCCTTCGGGAGCGACGCGCGTTCGGCGTCGAGCATGCCGAAGAACAACGGGTCGACGAGGGCCACCGGCTGCGCGCCCATGCAGGCGACGTCCCGGAGGACCCCGCCGATGCCGGTCGCGGCGCCTCCGTACGGCTCGATCGCGGAGGGGTGGTTGTGGGACTCGATCTTCACGACGTAGGCCCAGTCCTTGTCGAACTCGGCGACGCCGGCGTCCTCGCGGCAGATGATCTTCTCTTCCGCGATCCCGAAGATGTTCTTTTTGAGGACGTTCCGGGACGACTTGTAGCAGCAGTGTTCGGACCAGGCCTGACCCAGCGCCTCGAACTCGATGTCGCGCGGGTTCCTTCCGATCCGCGAGAAGAACTGTTGCACGCGCCGCATCTCGGACTCGGAGAGGCCGACTCCGGTCGCCTCGGAGAGCTGCACGAGCGCCTGGTCGTCGGCGCCGACGACCGGGACTTCGTAGACTAGGCCGGGCACGACCTCCTTTGCGGCGTCGGTCATGCTACACCCGCTGGACGTGGATCGAGTAATCGTGGATGACCGGATTCGCAAGGAGCCGTCGGCACATCTCCTCGACCTCCGTCTTCGCTCGGGCCTCGTCCGGGGCGTCGACCTCGACCTCGAACACCTTGACCATCCGGACGCCGGACACCCCCCGGAAGCCCAGGAGCGAGAGCGCCTTCTTCGTGCTCGCCCCTTCGGGGTCCGTGACCCCGGGCTTCAATGCGACCCGTACCTCGGCGTTGTACATGACGAATCTCCGGACTTCCCAAGACCCCGGCGCGGTATAAGTATGTTGTTGCACCAGTGCAATGTTGGTATGATTTGTCATGGGCTGGGGCTAGGGCGAGGACGAGGGAAGGGCGAGGGCGCGTTTTACGTCCTGTTGCGCAACGAGCGCCTCGACGCCGCCTTTCACGCCGAACCCGCCGAGCGCTGGGACGAGCGAGTAGGTTCCGTCGTCGGGGATCCCGGTCGCGACCGCCGTGAAGCCGGTCACGGCGCCGAGCACGGCCCCGGAGAGGCTCCCGAGGTAGATCCCGTCCGGAAGCCGGCGGGGGTACAGGATCATGCCGCCGGATTGCAGGATCTCGTGCGCAAGGCCGCCGAGCATCGCGATCACGAACGCAAAGAGGCCGGGGTTGTTCCAGACGTAGCGCGCAACAAGGAGCGCTCCGATCAGGATCACGAGAAGGACCACGAAACCGAAGAGCTCTCCCTTCGAGCCGCCGCCGGACCCGGTCGAAGTCTTCGCCCCCTCCTTTTCGGCGGGCTTCGCCCGGCCGCTGGCCCCGCCGTTCGTCTCCGGCATCCGCTCGACCGTGAGCTTGTAGGTCCCTTCGGAAAGAGGCCCCATGGGTCCCGCATGGGCCCGGGATGCTTTGAGTCTTATGGGAGTCAACGGCGCCGCTTCGACAGCTCCGCGAAGACCTCGGAGGGCGAGACGCCCTGCGCCACCATGACGACCATCGAGTGGTACAGGAGATCGGCGAGCTCGTGCACGAGTTCTTCCTTCGGCGAGCGCCCTCGGACCGCCATCGCGACCTCACCGGCCTCCTCGATGACCTTCTTCAACATGAGGTTCTCGTCGGCGAGGAGCTTCGACGTGTGCGAGCCTTCCTTTGGATGTGCCTTTCGGTCTTGAAGCGTCGCCCAAAGGGTCGAAAGGATCTCGGGCGTCGCTCCCGCCGCCGTCGAGGCGGCCGCTGCCGCCGGCGCAGCCGGCTGCTGCCGCGCGGCGGGAAGGCCGCGCTGCTGCCAGTAAGGATTGTGGAAGCACGTGGTCTTCCCCGTGTGGCACGCCGGCCCCGCGGGGTCGACCGACGCGAGGACCGCGTCCCCGTCGCAGTCCAAGGAGAGCGAGCGGACCTTCATCACGTTCCCCGAGGTCTCGCCTTTCTTCCAGAGGGCCTGGCGGTCGCGCGAGAAGAAGTGCATCTCGCCCGAATCCTGCGTCCGCCGAAGGGCCTCCGCGTTCGCGTACGCAAGCGTCAGCACCTCTCGCGTCGCGGCGTCCTGCATCACGACCGGCACGAGGCCGTTGCCCTTCTCGAAGTTCGGCTGCATGCTACCGCCTCACGGGGATCTTTTTCCTTGACAGATAGGCCTTCACGCGGCCGACGGAAAGGGTCCGGTAGTGGAACACGGAGGCCGCGAGCGCCGCATCCGCATGGCCCTTCGTGAGCACTTCCGCAAAGTGCGAAAGCTCGCCGGCGCCGCCCGAGGCGACGATGGGGAGCCCCGAGGCGTCGGCGACCGCGCGCGTGAGTGCCACGTCGTAGCCGTCCGTGGTGCCGTCGCGGTCCATGCTGGTGAGCAGGATCTCGCCGGCGCCGAGCCTCGCGACGCGCGCGGCCCACTTCACCGCGTCGAGGCCCGTCGGCTTCGTGCCGCCGTGGGTGTATACCTCCCAGCGGGGTCGAAGGCGGAAGGTGGAAGGTCGAGGTGTCGGGCTCCCAGCCCCGTCTACCTTCTCCCTTCTACCTTCTACCCGTTTCGCGTCGATCGCCACGACCACGCACTGCGCCCCGAAGCGCTTCGAGGCGCGCTTCACGAGCATCGGGTCCCGCACGGCCGCGGTGTTGATCGAGACCTTGTCCGCGCCTGCGTCGAGCGCCTTTTGGACGTCGTCCTCGGAGGAGATTCCGCCGCCGACGGTCAAGGGCACGAAGAGCTGCTCGGCGGTCCTTCGCACGGTCCCGAGGAAGGTCTTCCGGCCTTGCCGCGAGGCCGAGATGTCGAGGAAGACGACCTCGTCCGCGCCTTCCTTCTCGTAGCGCGAGGCGAGCGCGGGTGGGTCGCCGACGCGTCGCAGGTTGCGGAACTTCACGCCCTTTACGACGCGGCCTTCGTGGACGTCGAGGCAGGGGACGATGCGGCGCTTCAGCATCCTACCTCTTCTTCTTGATCTTGGGGATCCCCTTCGTCGAGAGCAGGTCCCCCCGCGGCGCCATCGCGATGCGGAGCGCGAGGCCCAGCGCCTTGATCGACGCTTCGACGACGTGGTGCGAGTCGGTGCCGCGCATCACGTCGACGTGGTGCGTGAAGCGGGCCTCGAACGCGAGGCTCCGGTGGAAATGGGCCCAATCCTCGTCCGCGAGGTTGCCATGGTAGTTCGGGCGGTCGACCAAGTCGATCGCGACGAGGACGAGCGCGTCGTCCATCGGCACGAACGCGTGGCCGATCCGGGCGACCTTCGCAAGGTCGATCTCTTCGCGAAGCGCCCGTCCGAGCGTGATTGCCACGTCCTCGTGGATGTGGTGCGGGAGGTCGCCCGAGGCCTTCACGCGGAGGTCGAGCCCGGCGTACTTCGCGAAGGTCTCGAGCATGTGCTTCACGAAGGGGTCGGCGAGGTCGACCTTCGCCTCGCCGAGCCCGCGCGCGACCTCGACCTCGACCTCGGTCTCCTTGGTCTTCCGCACGAGCCGACTCATACGTCCACCACGCGGATCGCCTCTTCGAGCGTGAACCGTTTCTTGTAGATCGCCATCCCGACGACGGCGCCCCACGCGCCGGTGTCGCGGATCGCAAGGAGGTCGTCGAGGGTCGAGATGCCGCCGGACGCGATGATCGGGTGCGCCTTCGAGAGCTTCACGAGGTCGCGCACGGCGGCGACGTTTGCGCCGACGAGGCGGCCTTCGTGCGAGACGTCCGTGTAGAGGAGCCCCGCGAGAGGGATCTTCTGGACGTCGAGCACGACCTCGAACAGGTCCTTCCCGGCATCCGCGGTCCAGCCGCGGGTCGCGACGCGGTCCCCGCGCGCATCGACCGCGAGCACGATCTTCTTCGGGTGCTTTCCGGCGATCTCCGCGAGCCACGACGGGTCCTCGACGCCTTTCGTGCCGACGACGACGCGCTCGGCGCCCGCGCGCAGCCACCGCTCCACGGCCTCGGTCGAGCGGTTCCCGCCGCCGACCTGGACGGGGCAGCCGACCTCCTTCACGATCGCTTCGACGAGCGTCCGGTTCTCGCCGCGACCGAGCGCTGCGTCGAGGTCGACGATGTGGAGGAGCTTCGCGCCCTTCCCCGAGAACTCCTTCGCGACGGACACTGGGTCCGGAAGGACCACGGCCTCGCGGTTCGGGTCCCCGCCGACGAGCTGCACGCATTGGCCGCCCTTCAAGTCGACCGCGGGGATGACCTTCACGAGGCGACCTCCGAGGCAGCGTCGAGGAAGTTCTTCAGCATCCGTAGTCCCTCCGTGCTCGATTTCTCCGGGTGGAACTGGACACCCCATGCATGTCCCTTGCGGACCGCGGCGACGAAGGGCCGGCCGTAGTCCGCTCGCGCGATCACGACGCCCGGCTCTTTGGGGACCGGCGCAAACGAGTTCACGAAGTAGACGTGCGGGCGGTCGGGGAGCCCGCGGAAGAGCGGGTCGTCGCGGGTCGAAAGGTCGTTCCATCCGATCTGGGGCAGTTTCTCGTGGGGAAGCCGCTCGACGCGACCCCGGATGAACCCGAGGCCGCGCCCGGGCGACTCTTCCGACGAGTCAAAGAGGAGCTGCATGCCGAGGCAGACGCCGAGGAGCGGCCCGCCGCGCTCCAAGTGGGCGACGAGCGCCTCCCGGCGGCTTGCGAGCTTCGCCGCGGCCGTCCCGAAGGCGCCGACTCCGGGGAGGACGAGGCAGCCGGGGTCGGACGGCACGTCGGTGACGACGCGCACGTCGCCGCCGGCAAGCTCGAGCGCCTTGCGGATGCTGTGGAGGTTTCCGACCCCGTAGTTGAGGAGCGATACCTTCAGGCTCCCACCTCGGAGCGGGCGACGAGGGCCGCCGCGTGGCCGACGAGGCCTTCGGCCCGGGCGATCGTGGCGGGGCCTTCTGCGAGCTTCGCGTAGCCTGCGGCCGCGACCTCGGTCACGGTGGGGCGGCGGAGGAAGTCGTCGACGGAGAGCCCGGACGAAAACCGCGCGGCGCCCGCGGTGGGGAGCACGTGGTTCGGGCCGATCCCATAATCGCCGAGCGCCACGCTCGCGTGGGGCCCGAGGAAGATCGAGCCGGCGACGGGCGCGTCCCCGAGCGCCTGTCGGGGCTTGCGGGTGAGGACGAGGAGGTGCTCCGGGGCGTAGGCTCGCGCAAGTGCGAGCGCGGCCCGAAGGTTCGGCGCGGTGAGGATGCCGCCGTGGCGGGCGAGGGACTCGGCGACGACGTCGCGCCGCACGGCCTCGCGAACGGCGTCTTCGAGCGCGTCCCGGACCCGGGCCGCCTCGCGGGCGCTCGCGGAGACGAGGACGCTCTTTGCTTCCGGGTCGTGCTCGGCCTGCGCCACGAGCTCGGCCGCGACGATGCGGGGATCCGCGGTGCCGTCGCCCACGATGAGGAGCTCGGACGGTCCCGCGAGCGTGTCGATCCCCACTTCTCCGAAGACCAGTCGTTTGGCCGCGTTCACGTAGGTCCCGCCGGGCCCGACGATCTTGTCGACGCGCGGGATCGAGGGCGTCCCGTACGCCATCGCGGCGACCGCCTGCGCGCCGCCCACCGCGTAGACTTCGTCCGCGTCGGCGACCGCGAGCGCCGCGAGCGTCACGTCCGGGATGGCGCCGCCCTTTCCCGGCGGCGTGCACGCGACGACCTCGGGGACGCCGGCGACCTTCGCCGGGACCACCGTCATCAAGGCGGTCGAGGGGTACGTGGCGCGGCCGCCCGGGACGTACGCGCCGATCCGCGTAAGCGGCACGACGAGCCGCGAAAGGGACGACCCGCGCGCGCGCACGTGGAGGGGCTTCGGGAGCTGGGCCTTGTGGAACGCGCGGATCCGTCGCGCCGCCTCCTCGAGGGCGACGCGGAGCGGCCGAGGAATCGCGTCGCGCGCGCGCTGCAGGTCCCGGTCGGGGACGCGGAACGCGCCGGGCTCGACGCCGTCGAACCGCAGCGACCATTCGCGGACGGCCTCGTCGCCCCGCGCCCGCACGTCGGCGAGGATCGGGCGCACCGCCGCCTCGGCCTCCTCGGGGACGCCGCGGGTGCGGGAAAGGAGCGCGCGTCGGTCGTCGGGCGACAGCGAGCCCACGACGCCTTCGAACCGGAGCTTCATGCGACGAGCCTCTCGATCGGGAGGACGAGGATGCCGGTTGCGCCGATCGCTTTGAGCTGGTTTACGGCGCGGTAGACGTCGTCCTCGTCGACGACCGCGTGCGCGGCGACGAACGACTGCGAGGCGACCTCGACGATGGTCGGGCCGGAGATCCCCGGGAGGATCTTGCGGACCTCGTCGAGCCGGTCCCGGGGCACGTTCGCCATGAGGTAGCGCTTGCCCTTCGCGGCGACGACGCTTTCCAGCGCGAACGCGATCTCGCGAAGGGCGGCGCCGCGCCGGGGGTCCGCGAGGGAGGCCCGGTGCGCGACGAGGCGCGCGGTCGAGCGGAGGATGTCGCCCACGGGGCGAAGGTGGTTCACGGCGAGCGTGGAGCCGGTCGAGACGAGGTCGGTGATGCAGTCTGCGACGCCGACGTGCGGCGTGATCTCGGTCGCGCCCGAGACTTGGATCACCTGGACCTTCTTTCCGAGCTTGGAGAAGTAGGCCCCCGTGAGGTTCGGGAAGCTCGTCGCGACCCGCGCGCCGTCCGGGACGTCCTCGGGGCGCTGGACCTTGCTCGCCTCGGGGACCGCGAGCGTGAGCGTGCAGGATCCGAACCCGAGGTCCATCACCTCGGCCACGTCGCGACCCGATTCGCGAAGGATGTCGAGCCCGGTCACGCCGCAGTCGGCGACGCCGCGCTGCATGGCCGGCACCACGTCGGCAAACGGGATGGTCACGGTCGTGCCGCCGATGCCTTCGACGAAGTCGGTCAAGGTCTTGTTGAAG
>JBQTJL010000112.1:0-14110 GCA_052387135.1 Methanobacteriota archaeon
CGCTCTCACTGCCCATCGTCTCTGGCGCGCGCGTCGCCCGGATCGACCTCGGGCTCGCCGCCCACACGGGGATGGTGCCAGGCGGGGACCCGGAGGCGGCGCCGGGCCGGCTCGCCGTGATGGTCCACGATCCTTCGGACACGGTCGTCGCCGAGGGCGTGCTCGACCCGTCGTCCCCGTCGCTTTCGTTCGAGATCCCGGACCCGTCGGAAGGCACCTACCGGATCCACCTCGCGGGCCTCTCGCCGAACCCGGTCGCGTACGGCGGTGCGGTGATCCACGGCGAAGCCACCGTCGAGTACGCGGCCGCCCGCGCCGTTGGTGACCCAGCCGACGCGGTGCCCGCCGAGACGGGTCGCGGCGTCCCGTGGCCCCCGCTCGCGTTCGTGCTCGCCCTCTTCGCCGTCGCCGCGGCGCTCCGACGCAAGGGTCTGCCGTAGATCGGAGGTACGCGGTGACGTTCCGCCCGTCCCGTCGCGACCGGAGCGGCCGGTTCCGGAACCTCGAGCCGACCGGCGGCCCGCGCGGGTTCAAGGACTTCCTTCGTTGGCGCTACGGGCGCCCCCCCGAGCCGTCGCCCCCGGGCCGGCGACGGTTCGGCTCATATGCCACGGCGCGCCGCGTTCCATTCCGGCGAGAAGCGCTTGCCGGCGAAGGGCCGAACGTGGCGTGGCTCGGGCATTCGACGTTCCTCGTGAAGCTCGGCGCCGACCTCTTCCTTACGGACCCGATGCTCGGGCGCGCGGCCGGCCCGTTCGGGATCGGCGTCCCCCGGCTCGTCCCGCCGCCGGTGTCGCCCGAAGCCCTGCCGCGCCTGTCGGGACTCCTCGTAAGCCACGACCATTACGATCATCTCGACGGGCCGACCGTCCGCGGGCTGCCGCGCGACACGCCCGTGTTCTGCCCGCTCGAGGTGGGACGATGGTTCCGCTCCCGCGGATTCAAGGACGTCCGCGAACTCGATTGGGGCGAGCGCGCAGAGCTTCCCGGCGCCGAGGTGGCGTTCGTCCCGGCGCAGCACTTTTCGGGCCGGACCCCGTGGAACCGCGACCGGACGCTCTGGGGGGGCTACCTCGTCGAGTCCCACGGCACGACGCTGTACTACGCCGGGGACTCGGGATCCGCATCCTTCTTCAAGGACGTCGGCCGGGAGGCGGAGGTCGACGTGGCGATCCTCCCGATCGGGGCCTACGAGCCGCGTTGGTTCATGAGCGCGGTCCACATGTCGCCCGAAGAAGCGGGGCGCGCGTTCGAGGAGGTCGGCGCGCGGTCGATGGTCCCCTGCCATTGGGGCACGTTCCGGCTCGCCGAGGAGCCGATGGAGGAGCCGCCCCAGCGTCTCGGGGCCTGGTGGAGATCGCGGGGGCTGGACCCGGAGCGATTGCGGATCCCGGCCGTGGGTGAGACCCTCCCTTTTCCGTGATGAGTGATGGGTGATGCGCCGGTCGGATGGAGCGACCCGCTACCCTCCGCATCACTCATCACCTATCACGCCGATGGACCCTTGTGGCGCCGCGCGTCGACGACGTACCGGCCTGGTACTACCCGCTCTGGCTCGGTTGGAGCTGGCTCCAGACGCTTCCGGTCTACAGCTTCATGCTGATCCAGCGGCTCACCTGCCGCATCGAGACCGGGGGCGACGCGGAGACCCGCTCGCGCGGCCGCGTCATCTACGCCTACTGGCACGAGAACGTGTGGTCGCTCTTCGTGTGGCTCCTGTTCGAAGGCCGCGGCCACGTCTGGATGCAGCACCCGGCGCGCTTCATGAAGCCGGTCCACAACACGCTCGACCTCATGGGCATCGAAAAGGTCCTCGGCTCGCAGGGAGAGGAGGGGCGACGCGCCGCCGACGCCGTCGCAGGCCTCGTCGCGGACGGCGCGTCGACCGCGATGGGGGTCGACGGGCCGCGAGGACCCGTCCATGAGCTGAAGAAGGGCATCCTGCATACGGCGTTGAAGAGCGGGGCGGGCATCGTGCCGCTCCGGTTCGAATACGGCGCCGCATTCCGGCTTCCGACGTGGGACCGGAAATGGATCGCGGTCCCGTTCTCGCGGCTTCGCGTAACGGCGGGCGGGCCGGTCTACGTGCGACGCGAGGAAGACATCGAGAAGGCGGCCGCCGAGGTCGTCGCGGCGTTGGGCTAGACGTATATAGAAGGGTACCACTAACGGCCACGGATGGTCCGCATCGACCCCTGGTCGAGCGCGCAATACGCCGACTACGCGCGCCTCCGAGACGAGTTCGGGATCGAGCCGTTCACGTTCCACGACTCGTTGCCGGACCCACCGCCGATCTTCTCGCGCGGTGTGGTCTTCGGCCACCGCGGGTTCGACCGCGTGGTGCGGGCTCAATCACGCAGCGACCCGTGGGCCGTGCTCACCGGCCTCATGCCGTCGGGGCGGATGCACCTCGGCCACAAGATGGTGATCGACCAGGTCGCCTACTATCAGTCGCTCGGCGCGGACGTGACACTCGCGGTCGCCGACCTCGAGGCGTACGCGACCCGCTCGATGTCCCTTTCGCGCTGCGCCGAGCTCGCCCGCGACGAATACGTGGCGAACTACCTCGCCTTGGGCCTCAGCCCCGAGAACTTCCGCCTGTACTTCCAGAGCCGACGGCAGGCCGTGAAGAACGTCGGGTTCAGCGCGGCCCGGAAGGTGAACTGGGGCGAGATGCGGGCGATCTACGGGTTCGAGGAATCCGTGAACATGGCGCACGTGATGTCGCCGCTCGTGCAGGTCGGCGACATCCTCCACGTCCAGCTTCCGGAATACGGCGGCCCGCGTCCGACCGTTGTGCCGGTCGGAGTCGACCAAGACCCGCACCTCCGCCTGACGCGCGACCTTGCCGCCGCGACGCGGCTCTTCTCGGTGCAGGATACGAAGGAAGGCGTCGGCGTCTTCGTGAAGGCCGAGAAGGACTTCCGGAACGTGCTCGCGCTCGCGGAGCGGTTCGTGCCGGACGCGAAGCTGCGGGCGAAGCTCCTCGCGACGCCGGACGAGGCCGAACGGAACCAGAAGCTCGTGAAGGAACTCTTCCGCGGCGTCCGGGCCGCCCTCAAGGAGGCAGGCTTCGCGGATCTCAAGGAGAACCTTCCGTACAACGCGATCTACGTCCCCGCAGCGGGCCGTGGGGACCTGCCGCTCATCGACGAAGCGCTCGCACGGGTCGAGAGCGAAGGGCTCGGCGAGCCGGGGTTCGTCCTCCCCGCCGCGACCTACCACCGGTTCATGTCGGGCTTGACCGGCGAGAAGATGTCCTCCTCGAAGCCCGAGACTTCGATCTTCCTCACGGACGACGCGGAGACCGCGAAGAAGCGGATCGGAAACGCGAAGACCGGCGGCCGCGCGACCGCCGAGGAACAACGAAGGCTCGGCGCCGAATGGGACAAGTGCACCGTCGCCGAGCTCTACACGTACCACCTCGCGCCGGACGACGACGACCTCAAGGAGAAATACGACAAGTGCACGTCCGGCGAGCGCCTCTGCGGACCCTGCAAGGGGATCGCGACCGAGCGCGCGCAGGCCTTCCTCAAGGGACACCAAGAGAAGTACGCCGCCATGAAGGACGAGGCCGCGCGCATCGTGAAGGACGCGCTCACGGAGGGATCGGCGTGACGGACGGCCGGCGGACCTGGCTCGCGCTGGCCACGCCGGATTTTGCGTGGGCCCGCCCCCGCCTCCACCACCGATCCTGGTCCAGCTTGCGCTACCCGGACGTCGTCGGGCCGGGAATCGCCACCGCTGGCGTTGACACCGCTGCGAGTGGGGATCCTCGTACGCAGGATCCGGTGGGGAGAGGCGCGGCGTGGTATTGCGCTTCTTCCCAGATGCGTGGCGGGGAGCGCATCGAAAGGGGGGGTGGCGGCGAGTGACCGATGACCTCTCGGACAACGAGAAGCGGGTCCTCGTGGCGCTCGGCGGGGCGCGCGGCAACGTCCCGCCGGACGAGCTCGCATCGGCGAGCAACCTGTCCAAACAGGAGGCCGTGAGCGCGGCGAACTGGCTGAAGGCGAAGGGGCACATCGAGTCCGACGACAAAGTCGCTCCGTTCTGGTCCCTCGGGAAGGAGGGGAAGGCCGCGGTCGAGAAAGGACTGCCCGAACGCCGGATCCTCCGCGCGATGGCGTCGCGGGACCGCGCCTCGACGGACGAGCTCGTGGTGCAGGGCGCGGTCGAGCGCGGCGAGATCGGGATCGCCCTCGGGTGGTTGAAGAAGAAGGGGCTCGGCACGGTCGAGAAGCAGGGGAAGGATACGGTGGTGGCATTGACGCCCGCGGCGCGCTCCGATGCCGCGCGGGAGACGGCGGACGAGCGCGTGCTCGCGCTCCTTGCCTCCGGCGAGGCCCCCGAGGACCGGTTGCCCGCGGATGGCTTGGCGCTCCTTAAGGGCCGCGGCGACCTCGTGCGGCGCCGCGAGGAGGTCGTCCGCTCGTACCGCATGCGCCCGAAGGGCGCAGCGCTCCTCGCGCAGGGGCTCTCGTTCGAGGAGTCGATCTCGCAGCTTACGCCCGAGGTGATCGCCTCCCGCGAGTGGGAAGGCAAGCCCCTGCGGCGGTACGACGTCCGCGCCGCGGCGCCCGCGGTCTACGCGGGGAAGCGCCATCCGCTGCGACAGATCATCGAGGAGATCCGCCTCGTGTTCCTCGAGATGGGATTTTCCGAGATCAAGGGGCCGTTCGTCGAGACCGCGTTCTGGAACATGGACGCGCTCTTCGTCCCTCAGGACCACCCCGCGCGCGAGATGCAGGACACCTTCTACCTCTCGGATCCGCCGAAGGCGGACCTTTCGAAGGAGCCTCTGGTGCGGACGATCAAGGACGTGCACGAGCGCGGCGGCGACACGGGGTCGCGCGGCTGGGGCAGCGCCTGGCGCCGCGAGGAGGCCGAGCGGCTCTTGCTTCGGACCCACACGACGGTCGACACGATCCAGCACCTCGCGAAGCACCCGAAGGAGACGGCGCGCGTCTTCTCGGTCGACCGGGTCTTCCGGAAGGAGGCGCTCGACGCGACGCACCTTCCGGAGTTCCACCAGGTCGAGGGCATCGTGCACGAGGAAGGCGCCGATTTCCGGATGCTCGTCGGGATCCTCACCGAGTTCTACCGCAAGATGGGCTTTGCGGACGTCCGGATCCGGCCTTCGTTCTTCCCGTACACGGAGCCCTCGGCCGAGGTCGAGGTGTTGACCTCGGCGGGTCGGTGGCTGGAGCTCGGCGGGTGCGGCATCTTCCGTCCCGAGGTGACGAAACCGCTCGGCGTCCCGCACCCGGTCCTCGCGTGGGGCCTCGGGCTCGAGCGCCTCGCGATGATGCGGCTCGGCTTGAAGGACATCCGCGACCTCTACGTCTCGGACATCGACTGGCTCCGGCGGCAGCCCCTTCTATAGAAAAGGGAAAAGGGGCGGGCTTCGCCCGCCCCCCGAGGTCGACCTCAGCCCGTCCCGGAGACCTCGTTCGACCGCGGTCCTTCGCCGGCGCTGTTCACGGCGGCGACCTGATAGAAGTAGGCCACCTTGCCCGCGACACTCGCGTCGTCGTACGTGAACGTGCTGCCGGACACCTGCGCCAGGAACACCTCCCCGCCGGAGACCGTGCCGCGATAGACCCGGTACGCCGTGACCGGCGAGCCGCCGTCCGAGGCCGGCGCGCTCCAGTCGAGGATGAGGTGGTGGCCTCCCCCCTTGTGGGTGTGCCGGACCGCGAGCGCCTGGGGCGCCGAGGGCGGCGTGGGCGGCGGCGGAGGCGGCGGGGGCGGCGGCGGGGCCGACCCCGTGACCTGGACGTCGTCGACGAGCCAGCCGAGGAAGTCGTTCGCGACCGAATCGACCGTGTCGAACGAGAAGCGCACCTTCGCGGTCCCGCCGACGTAGGGCGACAGGTCGATCGAGACCGGCGCGAACGTCGTCTGGCTCGGCATCGTCGAGTCCCACTGCCGCAGCGTCGTCCATGTCGAGCCGCCGTTCGTCGACACCTGCACGCGCATCACGTCGAACGGGCTCGCGTACGACTCGACCGTGAAGCGGTGCTGGAACGCCAGGGTCGCCCCGGTCTGTCCGGCAAGGTCCACGTCGAAGGTCGCGGTCCCGGCGTTCGCCCCTCCCGTGTTGTACGTGCAGGTCGAGTCCTGGTTGTATCCTAGGTACCGCGGGGCCGAGGGCGGGGTCGCGCAGGCGCTCGCCACGTGCCAGAGGCCCGTGAGCGTCCACCGATCGGCGGCGCCGTCGTCGAACGCTTCGCTATAGGGCGGCGCGGGCGGCGCGTTCGGCGTCGCGGATGCCTCGTTCGACCGGTTCCCTTCGCCGAGCGCGTTCACGGCCGACACCTGATAGTAGTACGTGGCGCCGTTCGTGACCGCCGTGTCCGCGTACGTGTTCTGGACACCGAGGGTCGTAAGGAGCGTCTCGCACCCGGCGCAGGTTCCGCGGTAGACGCGGTACCCCGTGAGGAGGCTCCCTCCGTCCGAGGGGGTGCTCCAAGAAAGGTCGACCCGGGCGTTCCCCGCGACCGCGGAGAGGACCGGCGTTCCCGGCACCGTGGGAGGAGGGGGCGGCACGCCGAGCGCGCGGTCCGGCCGCACGAGACCCCAGCCGAAGTCGGGGTCGAGCCCGCCCGGCCCGAGGTCTTCCGTGTTCCCTTCGAGCGCCTGCCGGAGCTGGCTGTTCGTCATCGCCGGCGCGTTCGATTTCACGAGCCCCGCGGCGCCCGCGACTTGCGGCGTCGACATCGAGGTGCCGCTGAACGTCTGGTATGCGGTGTCCGAAGTGTGGTAGCTCGAGATGATCGCGTTCCCCGGCGCCGCGATGTCGACCTCGGGGCCTTCGCTCGAGAACGAGCATTGGGCCTTCGTCGAGGTGACGCACGACACGGCCATCGCGTTCGCGTAGCGCGCCGGGAACCCGACGCAGTTCGTGCAGGGGCCCGAATTGCCGGCGGCGGCGACCACGAGCGAGCCCGCGGTCTACGCGTAGTTCACGGCGTCCTCGAGGACGGTCGCGCCCGCGGAGCCGCCGAGGGAGAGCGAGATCACGTGGCCGCCGTTGTCCGCGCACCAGCGGATGCCGGAGGCGACGCCGTCCCACGTCCCGGAGCCCGCGGAGTTGAGGACCTTCGCGTGCTTGTAGGTGGCTTGGGCCATCCCGGCGATGCCCTTCGCGTTGTTGATGGTCGCGGCCGCCGTGCCGGTGACATGCGTGCCGTGGCCGTGGTCGTCCACGGGGTCGTTGTCGTTGTTCACGAAGTCGAACCCGCCGCCGTAGCGCCCGGCGAGGTCCTCGTGCGTGTAGCGCACGCCGGTGTCTCCGACGC
This sequence comes from Methanobacteriota archaeon, assembly GCA_052387135.1. GTDB lineage: Archaea > Thermoplasmatota > SW-10-69-26 > JACQPN01 > JBQTJL01 > JBQTJL01. Next base: position 7,305 of record JBQTJL010000112.1, read on the forward strand.
AGACCACGGTCGTCGTCGTTCCCACCGTGATGTCCCACGCGGCTTCGGCGCCGATGATCTTCGGACCGTAATGGCCCGGGTCGCTGTAGAGCGGATCGTTCGGCACGAGAGCAAGGAGCGGCATCCACGGGGTGGGCTCCACGTAGCGGACGTCGTCGTCGAGCGACGTACGGACCTCGAACGAGAGCGGCGACCGCGTCTCGACCGCCGCAAACGAGAGGGCCCGGTCGATCCGGACGACGGTGCCGCCGTTGTAGTCGTCGCCGACCATCAGGTCGCGCGGCAGGCGGAAGAATCCGACGGTGTACCGGGCCGGCGCGTCCCCGGGCGGGAGGAGCTCGACCTCGGTCGCGGACCCGACGTTCAACAGGCTGGCCTGCAATAGGATGACGAGCGGTACGACCCGCCGTAGGTTGCCCACCATTTCGCCCCCGTTCCCCGTCCGCCGTCCCAGCGAGCGGCCCGTAAACGGGCTTCGAGGCCAAAACCGTTCCCACGACGGAACGGGTCAACGTCGAAGGAGCCGGCGGCGACACAGGAACGCCAACCCCGCGGCGCCAAGGAGCGCAACGATCGGCGCCGCGGAGGGCGTCTCGGCCTCGACGACCGCGAACCGCCACGACCATTGTTCTTCCCCGCCCACCGAGTCCCGCACCTCGAGCCCGACGCGGTGCGGGCCCGGCGCGAGGGGCTGGGGGACGCGGTACGTGACGTTCGCGCCGTCGAACGTGATGTTCTCCGTGACCTCGCGAAGGTCGAAGAAGAGGCGGACCCCGTGCGACGGGATCGGCCCGTTCGGGCTTCCGATCACGGCGCGGATCTCGGACGGCGGCTCGGAGAGGTTCGAGTGGTTGAACGGTCGGAACGATAGGAGGACCGGGGACGGGAAGACCGGCTTCGGCAGGGTCCTCATCGAAAGGTCGTCGGTGCGCGCGTGGTTCCCGGAGAAATCCTCGAACTCGATCCAATAGACGTGCGTCGCGTTCTCGCGGAGCGCCTGCACGGGGAACGTCTGGCGGAACGCGGGGTGCGGCGTAGGATACGGCACCGGCTCGCGACTTCCGTCCGCCGGCCGGATCCACAGCGTCGCGAGCGTCGGCTCGTCGGTCTCGCTCGTGAGGACGAAGGAGAAGTGCGTGAGATGCTCGATCTCGCCCACGGTGGAGGTCGGCGGTACGACGTCCTTTACGAACGAGATCCGGTGGCGACCCACGGGAAGCGAGAAACGGAACACCTGCTCGCTCGCGTTCCCGGTGATGTTCACGAACGCGACCTCGGGCGACGCGTTCGTGAGGTCGGTCGAGTAGAACTCCGAGAAGTATCGGTCGCCGACCTTGGGGAGGACCTGCCGCGGACCCGTCACGTTCCAGAAGCCGGCGCGGAACACGACCGAACCCTTCGCGGGCGTGCCCCATTTCGTGACGTTGAAGGCCGCGCCCGCATCCGGCGTCGCGGTCGCGTTCTCGACCGTCGGCGCGGAGCCGGTCCGGAGGTCGGCGCGGCCCGAAGCGTCGAAGGCGACCTCGAAGTCGGGCGTCGCCGGCACGTAGAAGGGATCCTCCTCGACCGGCGTCTCGGCGGCACCCATGGCCCCGACGGAGACGAGGCTAACGAGGAGCGCGAGACGCACCGACCGACCCCCCATCGGGCCCGGGAACCGAATCCACGTTCAAAACCTTTGCGCCGGGCGAAGGTTCTTGTCCGCAAAGGGGGTTTGGGGGACAGGGAGGCATGCAGGTCCGCTCTATCGTGGCTTCGATCGTCGTGGCATTGGTCCTTCCGGGAGCCGCGAGCGCTTGGCATCCGCACGTCGTGTACGTCTACGACACGGGCCACTTCGACGTGGGCCTCGTCGCGGCAGGCGTCGATGGCGTGAACCTCGAACGCTGGCCGTTCGAAGCGAACCCGTGCCACCGCGTCCTCAAGGCGAACGTCTTCTACGACCCCGACCGCGCGACGGTCGACGTGGACGGCGTCGCGGAGGTCAACGTCTCGTACCGCTTCCGCGTGCGGCTCCTCGACGCCGACGGGACGGTCCTCGCGGAGGGGAACGCGTCGACGAGTGGCGCCACGGTCCCCCTCGGGACCGTCCCGACGGCGGGGCCCTACGAAGTCCGGCTCACGCTCCTTGAGGGCGCGGACATCGATTGGGCGTTTGCCGTCAACGGTTTTGCGCCCGGGTTCGGGCTCGAAGGGGACGTCTGCGAGCTTCGCGTCATGGTGAACGAGATCGAGGCGAACCCGGAGGGAGACGACGCGGGAAACGAATGGGTGGAGATCCTCAACAACAAGACCTGGTCGATGGACCTTTCCGGCTGGGTCCTGCGGACGCTGGACGTCCCGCCCGCGGGCGTCGCGTTCCACGAATTCCCCCCGGGGACGGTCCTCGGTGCCGGCGAGCGGCTGGTCGTCACGTTCCCGTCACAGGCGCTCGACAACGAGAACGAGACCATCGTATTGGAACAGGTCGCCCTCGGCACGACGCTCATGATGGACTGCGTCCGCCTAGGGCCCGGGGCGCCGCCCTGCCCGGAGAATTTCGTCTGGCCCGGGCCGGGGAACGATACGGCAAACGACGGCCGTACGTGGCAGCGGACACCGGACGGCTGGGAAGCGTGGGAATTCGCGAGCGACACGCGGGGCTCCGCGAACTCGTGACCCCCTGTCTCTTATAGAGCCGCTCCGGTCCCGCCGCAATCGCGGGGAGGCAAGGGTTATTCCCGATGCGAGGGATTCGGGCGCGGGGGCCGGTCGTGAAGGAGGTCGTGTTCGAACTCCGCGGGGGCCGCGCGCGGGCTCCGCATCTTGCCTGCGTGAAGCAGAGCCGGACGCTTACGAGCGAGACGATCACGGCCCACGTCGACGCCGAGCGCGCGTGGGAAGTGAACCTCCTTCGGGGCGACCGCGAGGAGGTCGCGGCGTTCCGCCGGGCGCTCGCGGGCGAAGCGTACCCGTCCGCGATCGAGCTCTCGGAGCTCCAAGGCGGCGACACGTGGTGCGTCTACTTCTTCGAATGGCGCCGCCCCGAGCCCGAGGCCGGCGTGAGCGTCCGCCATCTCCTCTTCGACCTCCTCCCCGGCGCGAGCATGCTCGAGCACCACGTGGGGCCGGGCCGGAGCGTGTTCCGCGCGCTGGGGCGCGACGCGGCGGGCCTCTCCGCGTTCTACGGTCGGGCGGCGTCCGCGCTCCAAGGATTCTACGACGTGCACCTCGTCTACATGGGCGAGCCCCGGTTCTCCCCCGAGTGCACGGCGCTTTCGCCGGAGGACCTTCTGTTCGCCCGGGACGCGCTCGCCGCCGGCTACTACGAGGAGCCTCGACGCGCGAGCATCCGGGATCTTGCGGCCGGCGACGGGCACTCGAAGACCGCGATCGCGCATCGGCTCCGGCGGATCGAACGGATCGCGATCCGCGAGCTCCTCGACCGGGCCGGCCTCGGCCGAGAGCCCGCCCTGAAGCGGGCGAACTGAAAAAAAGAAGAAGGGGGCCGAAGCCCCCCGTCGGCCCGGGTCCCTACGTGACCGACACGGACAGGGACGTCACCACGTTCGACGCGGGGTCGTATGCGTACCCCGTCGCCGTGATGTCCGTGACCGCGCACGTGTACGTGCCGTGCGTCCGCTGGTTCCCGAGGACGAACGTCGCGACGCCGGTGCCGCCGGTGGCCGCCTGCTGCGCGGAGGTCGCGCCGCCCGGCTTCGTCCACGTGAGGCTCACGGTGGCGCCGGAGACCGCGGCGTTGTTCTGGTCCGCGACCGACACGTCGCAGCGCACGTCGTGCTTGTTGGCCTTCCCGTGCGTAAACGAGCCCGAGATCCCGGCGACGTGCGATGTGGACGTCGGCGGCGGCGGAAGCGGCGGCCCCATCGAAAGGTCCGGCCGGACGAGGCCCCAGCCGAAGCTGTTATCCTTGCCGGCGGTGCCGAGGTCCTCGGCGTTCGTCTCGAGCGCCGAGCGGATGTCGGCGTTCGTGAGCGCCGCGTTCGCGGCCTTGAGAAGCGCCGCGGCGCCCGCGACGTGCGGCGCGCTCATACTGGTACCCGATTTCGAGCAGTACGCGTTGTCCGCCGTGTAGCAGGTCGAATCGATCGCGTTCCCGGGCGCCGCAAGGTCGACCTCGGGCCCGCGGCTGCTGAACGAGCAGAGCGACTTCGTGCTCGTCGTGCAGGCGACCGCGATCTCGTTCGTGTACGCGGCGGGGAAACCCACGCAGGGGTCGCAACCGGAGTTCCCGGCGGATGCGACGTTCACGACGCCCGCGTTCCAGGCGTAGTTCACGGCGTCCAAGAGCTCGGTCGCGCCCCCGGACCCGCCGAGCGACGCGGATTGGACGTGGGCGCCGTTGTCGGCGCACCAGCGGATCCCGCTTGCGACGCCGCTCCAGGTCCCGGACCCGGCCGCGTTGAGGACCTTCGCGTGCTTGTACGTCGTGAGCGCCACGCCCGCGATCCCGAGCGCGTTGTTCGTGGTCGCGGTCGCGGTGCCCGTGACGTGGGTCCCGTGGCCCTGGTCGTCCGCGGGGTCGTTGTCGTTGTTCACGAAGTCGAACCCTCCGCCGTACCGCGCGGTCCCGAGGTCCTCGTGCGTCCGCCGCACGCCGGTGTCCGTGGTGCAGAGGATGACCGAGGTCGCGCCGAGCGTCGTGTCCCAGGCCGCGGGCGCCCCGATCTGCTGCGGCCCGTACATCGCGCCGTACCGCGGGTCGTTCGGGACGAAGTCGGCGATCACGCTTCCCACCGGGTCCGGGTGGAAGTACCGGACGTTCTCGTCGAGCGCGAGGCGGACCGAGAGCGCGAGCGGATCCGCGCTCTCGACGACGGCGAAGCGCAGGGTCGGATCGACCGCGAGCACGCGGTCGCCCTGGTACGTGTCGCCCGGCTCAAGGTCGACCGGGAAGGCGTGGAACCCCACGGTGAACCGGCCCGGCGTACGGTATGCCAGCGGGTCCCCGAGTTCGACGTCGCTCGTTCCTGTCGCAAGCCCCATCGGTCCCGCCACGAAAAGGAGGACCGCGATTCCCACGATGGTCCGTTCGTTCCCCATGCATGTCACCCGTTGCGACACGGTCCGGACCGCCCCCGGTCCGGGTCGGCGGCAGGCGACGTGCGGCCCCAAACACTTTTGGTACGACACGCGTCGATTCACCGAATATGTTCGAGGACGACGGGAACAACGGAAAAAAGAAGGAGGGGGGCCTGCCGCCCCCCATCCGGGCCCGGCTGCCGCTTGCCTAGTACACCGCGAGGTTCGCCTGGATGCGCCCCGCGCCGAACGTGTCGTCCTCGCCGGCGGTCCCGAGGTCCTTCGCCGTCGACTTCAACCGGCTCTGGACCTGCGAGTGCGTGAAGGACGGGTTCAGCGTCTTGATGAGCGCCGCGACCCCCGCCGTGTACGGCGTCGCCATCGACGTGCCGCTGAGGATGCAGTACGAGTTCGTGTTCGGACCGCACGAGGAGCCGATCGAGACGCCCGGCGCCGACACGTCCGTCTGCGGGCCCTTCGAGTTGAAGGACGCGCCGGCGTCGTTCACGTCGGTCGCCGTCACGATGATGACGACGCTCTCCTTGGACTTCCAGGGCTCCGAGACGCAGTTCGAGCACTGGCCGTTGCCGGCCGCCGCGACGAAGATCACGCCGCGGTCGACCGAGTACTGGATCGCGTCGTTCAACGTGGTCGAGGCGCCGCCGCCGCCCCACGAGTTCGAGCTGATCTGGGCGCCGTTGTTGCCGCCCCATTTGAGGGCGTTCGCGATGTTCGTCGTCGACGCCGCAAAGCAGAACCCGCCGCCAAAGATCTTCAGCGGCCGGATCAGGATCTGCGCCGTCCCCGGGAACCCGAGGGCGTTGTTGATCGTGGCGCCGACGGTGCCCGAGGTGTGCGTGCCGTGCCACGAGCAGCCGGAGCCGTCGTTCGGGACCGAGTCGCCCGAGTAGTAGTCCCAGCCGCCCGAGACGCGGGACGACGGGAGGTCCTGGTGGCCCGCAAGCACGCCCGAGTCGATGTGCGCGTCCTTCACCGAGGTCGACCCTCGCGTCTTGTCCCACGCGGTCGGAAGCCCGATCTTGTTCATGCCCCAGTTCGAGGAGTGCGCGACGTAGTAGTCGTTCGGCGAGTAGAGGAGCTGCGCGTCATAGACGTCGGACTCCATGTATCGGACGTTCTCGTCCAGCGCGACGCGGGCCGTAAGGAGCGCCGGCGTCTCGCTGTAGACCGTGAAGAACCGGAGGTCCTCGTCGACGGACACGACGTCCGCGCCCGCGTACTGCTCGCGGTCCTCCGGAAGTTCGTAGAACCCGACGATCCATTGGTTCGTCCCGGGACGCACCTCGTCGCCGGCGAGCACGTCGCCCACCGCGGGGACCTCGAAGTCGGCCGCGACGACCGGCATTCCGAAGAGCATAAGCGCCAAAGCTGCCGCTATTCCATGCCTTTTCTCCATGCTTCACCCAAGAGGGCCGCCCCCAAGGCGCCCCGCCGCCGTACCCCCTCGCGGCATAAAAAGCGTTTCTTAGGACAGCGGGCGGCGGGCGCTGGTACGTCGCCGGCGGAGGGCCGCTGCCGGCGGAGCGGCGCCTTCGGCGCCGGGCGGAGGGCGCTGCTTCTGTTCGTTGCCGGAGGAAGGACGTCGTCGCCGTTCCCGCAACCAACAGGAGCGCCCGCGCTCCGCCGCGCACGTACAGGAGTGACTGCGCTTCCGCCGCGCACGAACAGGGGCGACAGCGCTGCCGCCCACCGCGCCGTCACGTCACGGCCCGATCCGCCCTCACGAGTCCGAACCCGTACGCATCGTCGCGTCCCGCGTCGCC
>JBQTJL010000113.1:0-1717 GCA_052387135.1 Methanobacteriota archaeon
CGCCGCGACGCCCGCGACGTGCGGGGCGGCCATGCTCGTTCCGTTCAAGGTCACGTTGAGGTCCCGCTCTTCGGAGCCCCGGCCGCCCGCGCGGATGCTCGTGATGCTCGTCCCGGGGGCGACGAGGTCCGGCTTCACCTCGGAGAGACGGTTTCCGCCGCGGTCGTACGCGGGGCCTTCGGCGCTGTAGGACTCGACGCGTCCCGTGTCGTCCGTCGCGCCGACCGTGAGCACGTTCGGGTTCATCGCCTCGACCGTGAGCCGGCCGCCGCCGGCCCCGCCGTTCCCGGCCGAGAAGAGGACGAGGAGGCCGTCCGCGACGAGCGCGTCGGCCGCGCGCGTCACGGGATCGTCGGGGTCGTACGCCGCGGTCGGCTTGTCGCGGCCCCACGAGTTCGTGACGACGCGGATGCCGTGTTCGTCGTGGTGCTCGTGGATCCATTGGAACGCGCGGATCGCGTTCGTCGTCGTGAAGCTCCCGGAGATGTCGACGCCGACGATGCGGGCCTCCGGCGCGACCCCGCGGTGCCGGAAGCCGGACGAGCCCTGGCCCGACCCGGCCGCGACGCCTGCGACGTGGGTCCCGTGCTCGTCGGCGTCGCCCGAGGCCGTCGAGACGCCGTCCGAACCGACCCGGACCGACGCGGCGACGCGTCCCGAGAGGCCGGGGTGGCCGGAATCGACGCCGGAGTCGACGACCGCGATGCCCACGTCGAGCCCCCGGGCCTCGTGCTCGGTCCACGCCTCGTCCGCGCGGACCGCGGCCGTGGAGCTTGCAAGAAGGAGCCGGATCCGCTCCTCCGGATAGGCCCCCGCGACGATGCCGATCTTCGCGAGCGCGGTGTGCGTGCCGGGCCGGACCTCGACGAGGCGTACGCCCGCGAACGGGAAGTCTTCGAGGGTCCGCGCGACGCCGGCGAGCGCGGCCTCGTCCGCGGCCGACGGCGGGCTGTGGAACGAGAGAAGGAGGCGGGTCTCGCCCGAGGCCGCGAGGGCGCGAAGGTCGGCGGCCGGCCCGGGGACGGGGGTCGCGGACGGTTGCGGGACGAACGCGGGAAGAAGAAGGAGCGCGAGCACGACGAGAGGGATCGTGCGAGCGGCCCGCATCAAGAGCGTCTCGCCGGCCTCTCATTGATAAGGGCTCAAAGGGGCGCCCTGAGCCCTGAAGACGAACTGGGCGACGCGCCCTTAGGGTCCTTCGCCCCTTCGGGTCCAAAGGCCCGTCCGGGACGCTTACAGGTCCAAGAAGAACCGGACCTCGGCCCCTGGGCCCCGGTGCACCTCGAGCGCGTGCCACGTCACCGCCTTCACCTCGGAAAGGGGCCCGTGGCGCGCGATCGAAAGAGGTTCGCCCCGCGCGATCGCTCGGACCCGCGGACCCTGCGGATCGATCTTCGCCTCGAACTCCGAGAAGAGCACCGCCTCGGCGGAGTGCGCAAAGAGGAGCTCGTCGAGGAAATTGTAGAGGAGCTCTTCGAGTGTCGCGCCGTGGACCTCGACCACGATCTCGCCCTTCGGGACGACGCGGTCGATCCGGCCGATCACCGAGAACAATCCGCGCGCGCCCTCCGCGAACGCCTCGTCGAGCGAAGGGCCCCACGCGCGGACGCCGACGTCGGCCGTGTGCTCGAGGATCTCGAACCCGCGGGGCGCGTCCGTCAGGGGATCACGTGTCAGGGGATCACGTCCGCCGCGAGCGGGCCCTCGCAAGGCACGC
>JBQTJL010000114.1:0-4792 GCA_052387135.1 Methanobacteriota archaeon
GTCTCCAGCGTCACGCCGCCGGGCTTGTCCAGGACCTGTCGGGCGCGGGTCGTAAGGAGCCGCGAAGCCTCGGCGTTCGGCCCCGCGTCCGGAGCGTGGTCGAGCTCGATCACCGTCCGGGTGAACCTCGTGCCCGACAGGAAGTCGCGGGCGAGGTCGCCGGGTCCCGCCGCGAGGTTCCGGCGTTCCCCGAGCCGCTCCTCGAGCATCGTGCAGCCCGCCAGGGCTCCCGCGAGGACGAGGAGACCGAGGAGAAGACGGAGGCGCTCCGGGCGGTGCATCCGGCCCCGCATCAGGACGGTCCTCGTATAAACCCTGCGCCTCCTGCTCGTAGGGGGGGCCCGGGGAAGGTTCAAATGAGGAGCCCGCGAGAGGCCCCCGTTGGTGAGCTCCTGGCGACCACCATGATGCGCGGGTACGCGGCGGCCGTAGGCCGCGCCACCGACCGGGCGTTGAAGGTGCTCGTCGTCGAGGACAACCCCCGCGACGTGGCGCTCCTTCGCGACCTCCTCGGCGGGCCGGACGGAGGGCTTCTCTACATGGAGACCGCGGACCGGCTCTCGAAGGCGCTCGCGCGCCTGCGGGCCTCCGCGTTCGACGCGGCGTTCGTCGACCTCGGGCTCCCGGACAGCGTCGGGATCCCCACGATCGAGCGGATCGAGGAACGGAATCCCGACCTTCCGATCGTCGTGCTCACCGGCGTCGCGGACGAGGACCTCGCGATCGAGGCCCTCCGGTGCGGCGCCCAGGACTACCTTGTGAAGGGGCACGTCGCGGGGCGCGAGCTCTACCGCGCCGCCCGGTACGCGGTCGAACGGAAGAGTACGGAGGTGGCGTTGAGAGGGGAGCAAGAGCGACGGTTCTTCGAGACGCGGCAGATCGAGCGCCTCGCCGAGGTCGATGCGCTGAAGACCCGGCTCCTCGAGAACGCGGCCCAGGAGCTCCGCGCGCCGCTTGCGCCGATCCGGCTCGAACTCGGTCTCCTTGAGGCGAAGGGCGGGCTCCCCGAAGAGGCCCGGCGTTCGTTCGCGGTCATCGCACGGAACGTCGATCGCCTCGCCCGGATGGTGGACGAGGCCCAGGAGGTCCTCGAGGCCGACGCCGGCCGCCTCGGCTTCCGCCGGGAGGTCCTCGACCTTTCCCGCGTCGTCGCGGCCTCCGTCGAGGCACGGCGGGGGGCGGCGCTCGAGCGGGACGTGGCGCTCCGCGTCTCCGCGAGCCCGGTCGAGATCGAGGGCGACGCCGCGCGGCTCGGCGACGCGGTCGAGCGCCTCCTCGAGAACGCGATCCGCTTCACGGGCCCGGGCGGCGCGATCGAGGTCGAGGTGAAGCGGACGGGCGGGAACGCCGTCGTCCGCGTCCGGGACACCGGCGCCGGCATCGGGCGCGACGACCTCGCGCGGCTCTTCCAGCCCTATTTCCGGTCGATCGGGGCGGCCGCCTCGGGCGGCGGGGCGGGCCTCGGCCTCTACATCGCCCGGCGCATCGTCGAGGCCCACGGCGGCCGGATCTGGGCGGAGAGCCGGGGGGAGGGCCGCGGCAGCACGTTCGCCTTCGCGGTCCCTGTCCGCAAGGCCGAGCCTCCGTAGGGGCTTCGCCCGCTTACGCGCTCGCCTCGCAATAGGCGAGCCGCGCCGGCCACGGGTCTTGGAGCTTCGGCGACTGCAGGCCTTGCGCGACGGTCCACGAATACTCCTGCATCGAGGCGTCGTGCGCCTCGCGCGTCGTTGCGTCCGGCATCGTCTCGATCGCGACGGCGTTGTGCCAAGCGTGCTCGCGCCAGGCACCGATGGCCTCGATCAGGGCTTCTTCGCCGCCGGTGTAGGCCTCGTTGTGGCCCCAGTCGGGCTCGGTCGAGGGCGGAGCGGGTCCGTAGTAGTGGGCGATGTACCAGCCGACGTCGTCCGTCGCGTCCATGAGGACGTGGTTCACCCGGTCCATGTCGGGCTTGCGGCTCGTGCCGTCCGGCGCGGTCGAACCGAGGGAGGCGATCGCGACCGAGAGGTCGTAGTTGATGTGGGCGTTCATCCCGAGGAACTCGTCCTCCACGATGGAGCTCTGGTGGGAGGTCGCGTGGTCGAACGCCTCCTGCCAGCCGAGCGGCACGTTCGCGCGGTCTCCGGCCTTCCAGGCCTCGTAGGCGTCGAGGTAGAGCTTCGCGAACGAGACGGTGATCACGGCGAGGTAGTCGTTGTCGGCAAAGTAGCCGTCGCGCGTGTGGTTCCGGATGTTGTAGGTCGTCACGAGGTACATGAGGGCGAACACCGCGTTCGCATCGCACTCCGCGTCGAGGCGCTGCCAGTGTCGTTCCATGACCTTCGTCACGCGGTCGACGCGCTTGAGATCAGGCCGGTCCGCGTACAAGGGGTCGTCCGCGGCCGTGACGCCGAACGTGACGTCGTACCTGGCCTCGAACTCGGAAAGGACGCTGTCGGCGTCCTCCCCGCTCGAGACGACGAGGACGTTCGGCACGTAGATGTAGAGAGCGGACGCGCCGCCGGCAAGCAGCGTCGATCCAAGGAGCGCGGCGAAGCGGGAAAGGGTAGGACGCACGGTGCGCACCGGAGAGGGCGCTTGCGGGCCCGCTATAAACCGCTTGCGGTCGACGGCCGCGCGCGCCGACCCCTCATGAAGCCTACGGGCGCGATTGATGTTCCGAACGGGACGCGTCATGACGGCCACCGGTCCCCGTGATAACGTTTTCTACACCGGCTGGGCGACGTGCGGCCGCGTGTGCTCGTCGATCGCAGCGACGAGCTCGTCCAGCCCGAAGGGTTTCGTGAGCACGCCGTCGGCGCCCACCTCGCGGCAGACCTCGTCGCCTTCTACGGACGCGGTGAAGAGCACGATCGGGAGACCGGCCGTCTCGGGGAGCGACCGGATCATGGCGACGAGCGCGGGTAGGTCGAGCCCCGGCATCATCACGTCCTGGAGGAGGAGGTCGGGGCGCTCCGCGCGGATGGTCGGCAGGATGTCCTTCGATTCCCGGATCCCGATCGCCCGGTGACCCAGCGTCTCGAGGAGAAGCACGGTGACCTCGAGGAGGTCCGCGCTGTCGTCGGCGACCACGATCGTCCGCCGCGCCATCGCTCACGGCCCCAACGTGAAGTGGAAGGCGGCCCCTTTTCCCGGCGCGCCTTCCGCCCAGACGCGGCCCCCGTGCCGCGCGACGATCCGCTGGACCGTCGAGAGGCCGATCCCGGTCCCCTCGAACGCCTGCGCGCCGGGAAGCCGCACGAACGGACGGAAGAGGAGCGGCGCCTGGTCTTGCGAGAACCCGATCCCGTTGTCCCGCACCGTGTACACGGTCTCCCCGTGCCGCTCCGAGACCGAGAACGAGATCCGCGTCTCGGGCGTCCCGCCGGTGTACTTCCATGCGTTCCGGAGGAGGTTCTCGACGAGGATCCGGAGGAGCCGCGCGTCGGCCACCGCGGGCGCCGCGGCCGCGATCTCGAATTCGGCCGGGCGGTCCGGCGCGGAGGCGGCAAGCTCGTCCGCCACGTCCCGGACGATCACGGAAAGATCGACCGCCTCGCGGTGGAGCTCGTCGTTGCCCGCGCGGGCGAGCCGCAGGACGTCGTCGATGAGGCGCGCCATGCCCGTCATCGACGCCGAGAGCTTCGCGAGGGCGGCCCGGCCGGGCTCGTCGAGCGTGCCCCCGTAGCGCTTCGAAAGGAGTTCCGTGGTGGCGCGCCCCACGGCGAGCGGCTGGCGGAGGTCGTGCGAGACGGCGTAGGAGAAGGACGCAAGGTCCGCGTTCGCCTGGTCGAGCTCGTGGACGCGCTGCGACAGCTCCTCGTTCAAGTGCCGGATGCGTTCCTCGGCACGGACAAGATCGGTCACGTCCGCGATGAACCCCACGACCGCGGTGACGCGCCCGTCGGGCCCGAAGACCGGCTTCGGGAAGTGCCGGAAGGACCGGCCGCCGAGCTCGTTCGTGAAGATCCGGGACTCGCCGCGGAAGGCGGCCTCGAACTCGGGAAGGAGCCGGGCGACGACCTCGGGCGGGAAGAGGATGTCCAACGGTTTTCCTTCGATCTCCTTCGTCGTAAGATGGAATTCCTCGGCGATGCCTCCCTCGTTGAACGTCCAGTAGATCTTCCCGTCGCCGCGTTTCTCGCAGCGGAACAGGACGTCGGGAAGGAGGCGTACGATCCCGAGGATCTCCTCGGGGCTCGTGGAAGGTCTGGGTCGAAGCTCGGGAGCGGCGGACGACGGCACGGGGAACACCCGTTCCGGCCTCGATGCGCACTCGTACTTATCCTTCGCGCTCAAAGATGAAGCCGGCCTTCCCTCACGATTCGTGCGTCACGCGTGGCGCTCCAGCCAGTCGGCGAGCCGTGCCGCCTTCGCGACCGCCGCGGGCGCGTCCGGGGCGAGCACGTACGCCACGGGTTCCACGCCGAAGTCGCCCCGGTGGAAGAGGAGGTCCGGCGCCGCGTCGAGCCCTTCGAGCACCTTCGCAAGCCCCTCGCGGCGGCCCTCGTGTCGCGCCGGCATCTCGGCGGTCGAAAGCCCCAGCGCGAAGGCGGCGCGGAGCACGCGCTCGCTCGCCGCGACGTTCACGGCCGCGCGCGTCTCCGGAAACCTCGCGGTGACCGCGAGCACGACCTCGCCCACGTGCCGGCTCGCGCCGAGCTCGGGCGCCGCCGGGACCCGGACGCGCCCCCGCATCTCGAAGATGCGGCCGGGGATCGCCGCGACCTCCGTGATCTCGCTTGCGCCCGGGAGCGCGGCCGCCACGTTCGTCCCGACGTGCGGGATGAGGCGGGCGAACCCGGGCGCGGCCTCC
>JBQTJL010000115.1:0-4780 GCA_052387135.1 Methanobacteriota archaeon
GCATTCAAAACCCACAACGCTGTACAAAGTCTGACACTCGACTTCATGGAAGAAACCTCGCGGTTTTCCCAAAGCGACCAGCCGTGAGTCACGATTATATGTTTCGTCTGTAGACGAATCCGAAACACGGACCGGTAGGCCTTGCGGTGGAGATTTCCTAGAAAAATACGTGATACGCTTTCGTCAATCCATATACATGAACCAGAAGAGCGGACATGTTCAGCGGCAGTGTGCGCGGCCTCGGGCTACCAGCTGAGCGGGGGGTCGCCGCCCGACCCGTCGTCCTTCCTGCGGCGACGCCAGAACACGAGGAAGAATATCCAGCCGAGGCCGAAGAGCTCGAAGAAGACCACCGGCCAGCGAATGTTGTCGCCGACCGCGGCTTCGTCGTCGCCCTCGATCGTCTTCCGGATCGGCTCGACGCCGGAGCGCTCGCGGCTCGACTGGACGAGCCCGCTCGTGCCGGGACCCGCACCGGGACCGCCGTCGGCACCCGCCGCCGGCGCTCCTTCGGGGATCGTGACCCCGGAGAGCCGCAGGTCGCTTGCGACGCGGAAGACGTGCGGGACGCCCGTCACGTCGAAGACGTGCAGCGTGAGGATCGGGTTCTTGCCGTGCTCCGCCTCGATCTCGGCAAGCTCGGCCGCGGTTAGCTCGAACGTCATCATGTGGGGCGCCGAGGCCGAGGTCGAAAGGAGCCGGTCCTTGAGTTTGAGGTCGATCCTCGAGACGACCTCGGACGGGATCACCTCGAAGCCGTTGCGGGCCGCCTTCAAGCCGGTGTCGCCGCGGAGCGAGACCGTGAGCGGGGGCGCGACGACGACGAGCTTGCCGATCTCGGCGAAGGCCTCGCCATCGGTGACGCCCTGGCGGACCGTGTACGTCCCGCGGCGCGGGAACCGGTGCACGGGCGCGCTGTCCGTCGACGAGGGGCCTCCGTCGCCGAAGTCCCACCGGTACGTGAGCGAGTCCGTCGGGTTCGGGTCCGATGCGATCGACGCGAACGAGGCGTCCCACGTCGTGAACAGGCAGGACTCGTCGGGGACGCAGCGGAACCCGGCCGCGGGCGCGCTGTTGCCGTACGGGAGCGTGATGTCCTTTGCGGTAAAGTACGCATTCCCCGCGACGAAGAGCACGAGCTCGACACGGACCTTCCGGGGCCCTTCCGCGTACGTGTGCACCGGGTCCGCGTCCGACATCGCGGTCCCGTCGCCGAGGCTCCACATGAAGCGCGTGGGGTCGGCGCCGACGCTCTTCGGGAGCGCGCGGAAGTGGACCGTGTATCCCTTCGAGCGCGGGAGGACCTCGAAATCGATCGAGGGGAGCGGGATCGCGGGACCGGCGCCCGTCGGCGCGGCGAAGCCCCGACCGACCGCGGGCGCCGCGGGGGCGCCTCCGCCGCCGGGCGAGGCGCTGGCCGAGCTTACGACCTTCGTCGCGATGATCGCGAACGAGGAGAACTGGATCAACGTCGCACGGTAGAGGTAGAAGCCGCCGATCGGCGTCGCCGAGAGGAGCGTCACGGGGACGTCGTCGCGGACCTGGCGGCCGTCGGAGTACTCGACCAAGACCGCGGAGGCCGGGTCGAGGTTGTTCTCGGTAAAGTACGATTCGGGGACCTGGAAGTCGAGGTCGAGGTTCTCGACGACCTCGTTCAACCGCGCGGACGGCAGGGGCTGGCCGTCCTCGGTGCCTTGGATCGAGATGAAGAGCCCGGGCTGGGTCTCTTCGTCGACCTTGTCGGCGAAGACCTTCGCAAGGTCGCTCACGTCGACCTCGTCCGGCGCCGCATCGAAGGAGCCGGGGTGGAACTCGACGACGAGCGCGAGGTTCTTTGCGGCCGACCCGATCGTGACCTCGGCGGAGCGGAAGGCGTTCGCGACCTCCTTCTCGACCTTCTCCTCCGTGACGAGCGGGGCCGCGGGGGGCGGAATCGATACCTTGGCGCCCTGCTCGGCCTCCTTCAAGCCCACGACCTGGTCGAGCGACGTGACGCCGCCCATCGTGGACAGGGCCGGGTTCGAGACGACCGTCGTCGTCTCGTCCTTCTTCGCGACGGCGCCGACGATCGTGACGACGAACTCGCGCATCACGTCGCCGGAGCGCGCCCGGAGCGTCGCGACGCCGTTTGCGTCGCCGGCGCGGTAGAGACCGTCCTGATCGATCCCGCCGAGCTCCGGGTTCTCGTTCTCCCAGACGGTCACGGTGCCGGGGCGCGCGTTGTTGTACGCGTCGAACCCGAACGCTTGGAACCGGAGGGTGTCGCCGACGGGGATCGTCGCGTGCGAGGGCACGACGCGGATCTGGGCGAGCGGGCCCGGCACGACCTCGACCTTCGCGGTCGTCGCGAGCTCGTGGAGCCTCGCGGTGATCGTCGTGGTCCCGGTCTTGTACCCGGTGAAGGCGCCGGAGGAGGCGAGGAACCCGACCTTGGGATCGGAGGAGGTGAGGGTGAACGGAAGGCCGGCGAACGCGGTGCCCGCGGCGTCGTAGCCCACGACGACGAGGTTCACGGTGGCCCCGGCCTGGATCGTTGAGGCGACCGGAAGGATCTCCAGCCGCTCGATCGTGGAGGAGGTCGGGATCACATCGACCACCGCGGTGCCCTCGGTGCCGGAGGCGGCGTCGCGCGCGACGATTTTCGTCTCGCCGGGCGTCGCCGAGGTGAACTTGCCGCTCGTCTGGTGGATGCGGCCCACGGCGGCGTTCGTGACGGACCACGCGATTCCGGCGTCCGGGACGCGGTTCCCGAAGGCGTCGTAGGCGACGCCCGAGAAGGAGACCGGGCGGTCGGGCACGACGCGCTGGACCGAGGGCGAAACGTCGATCTTCGCGACCGGGCCCGGCACCACGCGGAGGTTCGCGTGTCCGGACGCGTCGCCGAGCGTCGCCGTGACGCCGTAGGAGCCGGCGACGGTGCCCGCGGTGACGGCCGCGCCGTCGAACGTGCCGCCGGAGGAGGGGGAGATGGAGAACTTCACGAGCGCGAGGTCGATCGCCACGGTGTTCCCGTGTTGGTCGCGCCCGGAGACCGTGAACGCGCCCGTTCCCTTCGGGGCGAGCGTGACGCCGCCCGGCGTGAGGACGAGCTTCATCGCGGGGCCCGCGACGACCGTCACGTCCGCGACCGCCGAGATCGCCTGGACCGAGGCCTTCACGACGCAGGCGCCGGTCTTCGCCGGCGCGACGAACGCGCCGGTCGTACCGACCGTCCCGCAGGTCGCGGTCCAGGCCGGCGCGACCGCGACGGCGTTCCCGAACGCGTCGGCGCCCGTCGCCGCGAATTCCTTGCCGGTCGCGACGACGACCGAGGCCTTCGGGGGCGCGACGGAGATCGTCGAGAGCGCGCCGGCCTCGACGACGACCGTGAAGGTCGCGGAGCCGAGGTTCCCGGCAAGATCGACCGCGCTGCAGGAGACCGTGGTCTCTCCGAGCGGGAAGGCGGACCCGGCGCCGGGCGCGCAGGTGGGCGCGAGGACGCCGTCGACGAGGTCGGTCGCGGTGGCGTCGGCGAACGAGACGACGCCGGCGCCCTTTTCCGTCGCGGTCGCCCGGACGTTCGCGGGCACCGCGAGGGTCGGCGCCGTAGTGTCGACGACGAGCACCTTGAACAGGCCTTCGACCGCGTTGCCGGCCGCGTCGGTGGCGCCGCACGCGACCGTCGTCTCGCCGAGCGGGAAGGGCGAGCCGGGCGCCGGGGCGCAGGTCGCGGCGAGGAGGCCGTCGACCGCGTCGAGGGCCTTCGGAAGCTCGAAGGTGTGGACCGCGCCCGCGGGGCCGGTCGCTTCGAGCGTCGCGTCGGAGGGGAGCCCGGTGAGGGCCGGAAGCGCGCGGTCGAGGACGATGACGAGGAACGAGCCCGAGACGGCGTTCCCCGAACGGTCCGCGGCCGAGCAGGTCACGGTCGTTTCCCCGAGCGGGAAGGCGGCGCCGGATGCCGGGCTGCAGGTGACGGGGAGGAGCCCGTCCACGACGTCGGTCGCCGTGGGGAGGGCGAACGTCCCGGGGCCGGGCGCGCCGTCGGTCGATTCGAGCGTGATGTCCGCCGGAAGTCCCGTGAGCGCGGGCGTCCCGGTGTCGACGATCGTCACCGTGAACTTCGCCGTCGCGTCGTTCCCCTGCCGGTCGGTCGACGTGCAAGTGATCGTCGTCACCCCGACCGGGAAGAGCGAGCCCGAGGCGAGTCCGGCGGTGGGCGAGGACGTGCAAAGGAGAGCGACCGGACCGTCGACCGCGTCCGAGGCGCTGGCCGCGTACGTCACGACCCGGCCACCCGCGGTGTCCGCTTCGAGGGGTCCGATGTCGGACGGGAGCGACAAGGTGGGCGTCGTCGTGTCGACCACCGTCACGCGGAAGCTCGCCGAGGCGACGTTGCCCGCGGCGTCCGTCGCCGTGCAGGCGACGGTGGTGGTCCCGAGCGGGAAGGTCGAGCCGGACGCGGGGGCGCAGAGGACCGCGAGCGAACCCGAGACGACGTCGGAGGCGGTCGGAGCGGTCCAGGTCGCGGCGGCGCCGGTCGGCCCGGTCGCCTCGGGCGTCATGTCGGACGGGACGCCGGACAACGCCGGCTTCGTCGTGTCGACCACGGTGACCTTGAAGGAGCCGGACTCCGAGTTCCCGGCCGAATCCGTAGCGGTGCACGTGACGGTCGTTACGCCGACCGGGGCGGTCGAGCCCGACGCGGGCGAGCACGACGGCGAGACCGCGCCGTCCACGTCATCCGTCGCCGACGCCGTGTAGGAGACGACCGCGCCCGAAGCCGACGACGCCTCGAACGGGC
>JBQTJL010000116.1:0-2150 GCA_052387135.1 Methanobacteriota archaeon
CGGAGGAGACGCTCGAGTCCGGCAAGGCCTACGAGAAGTTCGCCGAGATCGTGATGGCCCAAGGCGGCCCCGAGCCCGCGAAGGTCCCGGTCGGGAAGTTCCACGCGGAACTCCTCTCCAGGGACGACGGGTACGTCTCCGCGGTCGACAACAAGGTCCTGATCCAGCTCGCGCGCCTCACGGGGGCCCCGAAGGACAAGGGCTCGGGCCTGATCCTCCACAAGAAGCGCGGCGACAAGGTCGAGGCCGGCGAGTCCTTCATCACGCTCTATGCGCAGTCCGAGTACAAGCTCAAAGAAGCCTTGGCGCTCGCGCACCACCGGGCCCCGGTCCGCATCGAAGGGATGCTGCTCCAGCGGATCCCGGAATACCGCGAGGTCCGCATCGAGCAAGAATGAGTCCGCCGTGCGCGGGCCGCAGTGAGCCTGCGGTCAACGCATCGACGAGGTCGTCCGGCACGTCATCGCCCCGGCCGGCGCCCGGCGCACCGTCACTTGGGGATCGTCCACTCACCGACGCGGCCTTGCGCGTAGCCGCCTTTCACGTGCGTCGGCATCCGGTTGATGAGGGACATCGTCGCCGTGAGCGAAGCGATCGTCCGGACGTTCGTAGGTTCCATATGTTAGCCTCCAGCCGCTCGGTGGGCCTCCAGCCTATAAGTCGAGTTTCTGGAATCTATATGCGAACACGGACCGTCAAAATGACGAGGAGGGGGATGGGGCCCTTGGCCGGACCCCACCCCGGTCGGTTCGGATGCACTGTTCACCGTCAAGCGAACGAGGCAAGCGGGCTCGTCCCGACCGCCCCGAACGGAGAGCCGGACTCGCCGGCGGCCTCGATCAGCATGAGGAGGCGGCAATGGCCGCCGTAGTTGTTCCAGCAGCCGCCGCAGCCGCCCGCTCTGCAGGTGAGTCCGTCCATGCTCTCTGTCGCAAGCAAGGTGCTCCGGGGTAATCTTCTTCCCGGGGGGAGGGGGGTGAAAGTTCCGAAAGCGGTGCTTGAAGGCAAACTCTAAAGAACCGGGCCTCAATCGGAGTCTCGATGCCGGTCCGGAAGATCGAGATCTCGTCGATCGAGGCGAAGCGGTTCGCCCGCGGCGCCGAAAAGCAGATGCAGGTCCGGATCGACCACAACTCGACCGTGACGGTCGTCCAGGAGTCGAACCCGCAGCTTGCGTCGATCGAGTTCCGGTACACGGCATCGTACGGCGCCATGGGCCTCATCAAGCTCGAAGGCAACATCGCGTTCGAATGCGACGCGTACGCGCTCTCGGCGCAGTGGCACGCGTCGAACCAGATGCCGGCCGAGGTCGCAAGCGAGATCCACAACGCCGTGATGCGCGTCTGCATCCCCGAGGCCGTGTCGCTTGCAAAGGACCTGAACCTCCCGCCGCCGATCCCCCTGCCGCAGGTCGGCCCGCAAGGCCCGATCCCACCGCCGAAACCGGCCGCGGGCACCTCGGATGCCGGCGCCGGACCGGGCCCCGAAATCGCCTAACGTATTTAAGCTCGAAGGCCTTCTCGAAGCCCGGGGACAATGGGAGCCATCCGCACGGCCGTCGTCGGCGTCGGGAATTGCGCCTCGAGCCTCATCCAAGGGCTCCACCACTATCGCGACGCCAGCGAAGGGACCCGCGTGCCGGGCCTCATGCACACCGTCCTCGGCGGCTACCGGCCGCGCGACATCCGCGTCGTCTGCGGATTCGACATCGACCGCCGGAAGGTCGGCCGCGACGTCTCCGAGGCGATCTTCGCCGACCCGAACTGCACCGCCCGCTTTAGCGACGTGCCGCCGCTCGACGCGCCCGTCTACATGGGCGACGTCCTCGACGGGATCTCGAACTCGATGCAATCGGCGCCGGACGAGCGCCGGTTCCTCGCCGCCGCCGAGCCGCCGGCGGACGTGGTCGACGCGCTGGAGCGCCACGAGGTCGACGTGCTCGTCTCGTATCTGCCCGTCGGATCCGAGAAGGCGACGGCGTACTACGCGGAGGCCGCGCTCGAGGCCGGGTGCGCGTTCGTGAACTGCGTGCCGGTCTTCATCGCGTCGGACGAAAAATGGGCGCACCGCTTCCGCGACGCGGGCGTCCCGGTCCTCGGCGACGATATCAAGAGCCAGGTCGGGGCCACGATCGTGCACCGGGTCCTCAC
>JBQTJL010000117.1:0-3898 GCA_052387135.1 Methanobacteriota archaeon
GCCTCGGAAGGTCTCGGGATGCCGTTCCTGCCCCCACGCGACGAGCTCTTCCTTCACGAACCCGGGCCCGACGACGAGCAGCGGCGCGTCGTCGCCGCGAGCCTGTCCCACGGCAAGGGCGATCTCCTCGAAGAAGTCGGTCCGGTCGGCCTCGCGGCCCGCGAACTGTTTTCCTCGCTTCGGTCCGTAGAGCTCGGCGGCGCGGTGGACGCCGTAGTGGCGAAGGACCGCCACCACCGCCTCCCCCTCCTCGATCGCGACGAAGACGACCCGCGGCTTCAGCGACGCCTCGACCGCTTCCCGGATCCGCTCCTCGTGGTGGGGCTTCCAGACCGGCTTCACGATCGCGATCTCGTCCAAGGGCTCGACGTTCAACGTGTGGTGCGCGCCGTGCTCCTGGGGCCCGCGTTCGATGGTGCCGAAGACCCGGAGGCGGTTCGCAAAATCGTGGAACTCGACCGTCTCGACGCGGACCGCGATCAGCATCGGCTTCTTGTCGGTGCGGCCCTCGCGGTCCTTGTCGAGCCGCGCCTCTGTCCGCCGCATCGTGACGGCCTCCGCAAGGTCGCCGCGCTCGACGAGGTTGTACAGGTGCCAGAGGTCGTCGAGGCTCTCCGGTCGGAGCTTCACGAGGCCGGTCTTCGGGTCCCGGCCGAGCACCTTCAGAGGCTCACGCCCTTCGTCTCGACGACGCGCACGCCGCCCGGCGGGATCGTCGCCTGCACGTCCTCGACCGGGACGTTGAAGGCGCGGGCGAGCTTCGGCGCGAGGGCGTTCCCCGCCTCGTCGCCGGGCTCGAGGACGACGAACCGCGAGGACCGCGCCTCGATCGCACGGGGCGGACCGCCCATGATCTTCTTTGCGCCCTCGTGCTCGATCTCGCCGATCGCGATCCGGAGCGGGACCGATGCGTACGTCCGTTTGCCCCGGATCACGAACGCGCCCTTCGCGAGGTATTCGCCGGACTCGGGCGTCTTCGAGACCTGGGCCGGCGTCACCCAGTACGCCTCGCCGGACATGGCACCCACGCTCCACGCCTTGCTGTAGCTTGCGGCGAACCCGCAGGCCTCCTCGAGCGTCGCCTCGCCGATCCCCGCGGGCAGCGCCTTCACGACCACGCTCGGCGCCCCTTGGACGTCCGCGTGCACGTAGCGGTCGTTCGGCTCGAGGTGCCGCTTCACGAGGGTCTCGTTGCTCTTTGCGTCGCGGCCGCCGATCACGAGGTTCCCCTCGGACGAGAGGAACCAGCGGTACCGGTCGAACCAGAATCTCTTCGTCGGCTTCGGGCGCTCCTTGGTCCGGGCGAGGGCGCGGAGCCTGCGGTCCCCTTCCGCTCGTGCCTTGGTGGCGAGCGCCAGCGAGTCTTGGAGCGCCGCCTCGGCCCTCTGGTGCTTCCCGCGCATCTCCTTTGCGAGACCGTACAGGGCGCCGGCGTTCTGGGGGATGTCGACCATCGGGTCGAGGACCACGCGGCGGGGCTCGCCGCCCGGGTCGGCAAGCGCGATCGTGACACGGTGGGCCGCGGCGTCGACGGCGACGACGTGGGACAGCGGAGAGGCCGCGGGCTCCCGGAGCGCGGCGAGCGCCTTCTCGAGTCCCCCCCACCCGTGCTCGCCGAGCATGCCGCGGATCGCGCCGAGGATCCGCTCCACGCTGCCGTAGTGGGCATAGAGAAGGTCGCCCTGGGCCTTCGCCTCCCGTTCTTCCTCAGCCAGGCGGACCAAGGCTTCGCGCTGGTGGGCGGCCTGTCGTTCGAGCCGCTCGACCTCGGCGGTCGCCGCCGCGACCTCGGGGTCGGCCTCGGTCGCCTCGTCTTCGAGCGAGAAATAGGCGGCGAGCGCTTCCCCCAGCGACGGATACGCCGTCGTCGCGAGCCCCGCGTGCGGCGCAAGCGGCCACGGCGCCACGTCGACCGGCGCGCCATCGGGCCCGGCGACGACCAGCGGGGCGAACTCGCGGGCATCGAGCCGGCGCCGCACCGTCCGGATCGCCTCGAGGAGGCCGGATGCGGCCTCCGGGGGAAGGCTCGCGGCCTTCGTCGCTTTCGGGATCGCCGCGAGCGCGCAGACCTCCTCGGCGAGGGCGGGTCCGAGGTTTACGTCGGTCGCGAGCGTGCGCACGAGGTCCGCCTTCGATACGGCGAGGGCTTTCTGGATCTCGGTCTCGGTGGCCGACAGCGGGTCGATCCGCGGGGGCGGCAGTGTCCACGGGCGGCCGACGAGGAGGTCGCGGTGGGCGTGCCGTTCGGGGGTCTTCACGGCGGCGATCATGCCGTCCCGCACGAGCACCACGTTCCCGTCCCCGAAGAGCTCGACGACGAGAAGGAATTCCTCACCCTCGCGTCGGAGGGTCAGCGTGAGGATCCGGTCGAAGCCGACCTGCCGGACCGCGAGCACGCGGCTCCCGGCGGCGAAACGGCGAAGCTGCGTCGCGAAGCCGGAGGGTTCGGGCGGGTTCTCCGGCGTGGTCTTCGTCGGGAACGCGAACCGGCCCGGCGCGACCGCAAGATCGAGTCGGGGGGCTGCCCCGGGCTCCCGGCCTCCCCCCCGGAACCGGAGGAGAAGGAGGCCGGGCCGAGGCTCGTACACCTTGTCGAGGAAGGCGCCGACGAGGCCGTCGAGGTCCCGGACGAGCGCCGCAAGGTCGAGGGCGCTCATCGCGGTCTTGCGTTTCACAGGAGCCTGCAGGAGCGCGCATCATAAAAACTTATATTGCGCGCTCCTCCCTCCCCCAGTTCGTGGCGACCGTGAAGGCAAGCCTCGTCCTTGAGTCCGGCGCCACGCTCGCCGCGTTCCGGACGGCCTTCGAGCGGGACCTCGTGCGCCGGGGGTTCCGGATCCTTCCCGCCACCGTGTACGACCTCACCGCGCGGGGCCACGACGCGAACGCGTACCTTCGGCTTACGTACCACGAGCGCGGCTTCCTTCTCGAAGCGAAGGTGAAGACCGGGTTCTTCGGCAACCCGCACCCGGCCCTCCATTCGGTCCTCGCCGCCGCGCGGGAGGCGCAGGCCGCCGAAGCCGCGGCCGCAAAGAGGCTCGTGGAAGATTTATAGCGCGCGGCGCAATAGGCGTCCGTGCGCCGCGTCGGTCTCGTCCTTTCCGCCCTTTCCGTCCTTTCCGCCCTTGCGGTATCCGGCTGCCTCGCCGACGACGACGTCGCCGGCCCGGCCGCCCCGCCCGAAGGCACGGCCGTCGGGGCGAGGGCCCCCTCCTTCTCGCTCGTCGACATCGACGGCAACAATGTGTCATCAAGCGCGTTGGCCGGCACCGTCGTCCTCGTCGACATGATGGGCGCGAACTGCCCGCCGTGCCGGCTTCAGATGAAGGAGTTCACCAAACTCTGGGCACGGTACGAGAACGACACGAACTTCACGATGCTGTCGGTCGACCTCGGACGCATGATCGGAGGTCTGGGCTCGCGGGACCGGGCCGACCTCGAGGCGTTCCGGAACGGGACCTGCGACGGCTGCGAGTGGCCGCGCGCAGGATGGCGTTTCGCCGAGGACAACGCGACGTCCGGCATCGGCATCCGGTATCAGCTCGTGGCGCTTCCCACGATCTACGTGATCGACCCCGACGGCGTGATCTCGCACAAGCACGGCGGCCCCGAATCGGCGGACGAGCTCGCGGCCGAGATCGAGCGGGCGAGGGGCCGATGAACCCGGCGCTCCTCCTTCAGGCGTTCGTCGCGGGCGTCGTCGGACTTTTCGCGCCCTGCACGATCGCGATGCTGCCGGCGTACCTTGGGTATTTCGTCGGGCGGGGGGATGCGGGCGACAAGCAAGGAGGCAAGGGGCAAGGAGCAAGGGGCGGGCATCGGACGATCGGTGGGCTCGGCGTCTTCGTGGGTCTGGTGCTCATTGTCGTCGGCCTGTACGAGATCCGGCGGTTCAACA
>JBQTJL010000118.1:0-5673 GCA_052387135.1 Methanobacteriota archaeon
GTGGCCGCGACGTCGTCTGGCGCGGAAGAACGGTATGCGCAAGCCGTACGCTGGGCGCTCGTCGATCGAACGCTCACCGCCGCCGAGGAACGGTCCCTCGTGCTCCTTGCCGAAGACCTCGGCATCCCTGCCTCGAAGGCGTACGCGATCCGCGACGACGTCGAACGGGCGAACCGGAGGCCCCACCCGTGAACGTCGACGTCGGCACCGCCGTGAACATCGTGGGCGGTCTCCTCGTCACGGCGCTCGGGCCGTTCGTGCTCACGATCCGCCCGCGGCGTCGCGCGAACGTCGCGTTCGCCCTCTTTGCCTCGGCGTTCGGCCTCCGGTTCGTCCCCGCGAACGTGGCGCTGAACTGGGGGCTCGCCGTCGGACCCATGCTGTGGCTTGCGACCGCGTTCACGCTCGTGGCGACGTTCACGCTCGCCGAGCTTGCACGCACGTTCCCCAGCCGCCTCGGACGCAAGGAGCGCCGGGACGCCGCGATCGCGGTGGCGTTCGGGGGCGGGGTCTTCCTCGTCATCGGAGGCCTCCTCGTACGTGTCCTTCCGGCGCTTCGCGCGACCACGTTGCCGACCCTCGCGCACGTCGTGCACGCCCTCGCGGTCGAGGCGCTGGTCGCGGCGCTCGTCGGGACGACGTTCCTGTTTGCGCTGCGGTTCCGCCGCGCGGACGCCCGGGCGCGGACGCTGTTTGCGCTGCTTGCCGCCGGCCTTGCGAGCTACCCCGCCTTCGTCGCCGGCGCGGGCTTCCTCGGAAACGATTCCCTTCTCGACGCGATCCGCGCGGGGAGCACGGTCCTAGCCGTGACGCCCGGTGCCGTCTGGGCCGCCATGGTATTCGTCGCGTTCGCATGGCTCCGGAACGCGGCGCGCCATGAGGACTCGAAACTGTCCCGCAACGTCGCGCTGTTCATCCTCGGCACGATCGCGATTGGTATGGCCTACGACGTCCTCGACTTTGGGAACGGAGGGCACGGGCTCGCACGGACCGCCGGCGTCCTCCTTCTCGCCTATGCCGTCGTCCGCCACCAGCTCCTCGGCATCGACGTGAAGCTGCGGTTCGCCATCAGCAAGTCGACCGTCGCGGCCGTCTTCATCGCCGTGTTCTTCGTCGCCTCCGAAGCCGCGCAGCAGTTCTTCGGCGAGCGTTCGGGCTCGCAGTACCTCGGCATCGTCGCCGCGGGCGCGCTCGTGTTCGCGATCGCTCCCCTCTCGCGTCTGGCGGACCGGATCGCGGAGCGGGCGGTGCCGGTCGCTGCCTCGCCCGCGGCGGTGGCCACGACCTCGAAGGCCGAGGTCGTGTACAAGGCGGCGCTGCGGGCGGCCCTCCGGGACGGCGTGCTCACGCGCCGCGAGGAACGGCACCTTGCGGAGATCGTGCGCGAGCTCGCGATCGACCCCGTGCAGGCGCACGACTGGCGGGTCGCGGTCGAGAAGGAAACGGGCGGAGGGGAGGCCTGATGCCCGACGTCACGACCGCCGCGTTCGTGAACGCCGCCGGCGGCTTCCTGTTCCTCCTTGTCGGACTCGCGATGCTCGCGGTCGCTCGCGGCGAGGCGCGGGCGAGGGCCTTCGGCCTCTACACCGCGCTGTTCGGGCTCCTGTACGTCGGCGACAACCTTGCCACGGGCTCGATGGCGACGATCATCGCCGGGATCGTGACGACGCTTGTCGCCGTCTTGCTCGTCGTCCGGCTCCTCGAGGGCCGCGGCGGCCTGCTCCCGTGGGGCCTCCTCGCGGTGGGCGCGGGCGTGACGGTCCTTTCCTCGATCGGCGCGTACCTCGCAGGCGGCCGCGATCCGGTGGACGCGGCGAGCGTCGCGGCGCTCGTCGCGCGAAGGCTCTATAGCGGAGCCGGCTTCCTCGTCTGCATCGCAGGCGCGATCGCATATCGCCGGACGACGCCCGAGGAGTCCGGCAAGCGGCGGGCGCTCGTGCTGTTCACGCTCGCGACGGGCCTCTTTGCGGAATTCCTCGCAGGATCCCCCTGGCTCCTCGGGGCCGCCCGGGAGGCAGATCCGTGGTTCGGCGCCGCCCTCGGCCTCCAAGGGCTCGTGCTCAGCCCCATGCTCGTCCTGCTCTTCCTCCCGACCGGGAAGACGCCGGAGCCCCGCCTCTCGCTCGCGGCTCTTCTTGCGCTCGTGGCGGCGGGGCTCCTCGGTGTCCTTCACGGGGTCTTCGTCTTCGGGAACGGGAACAACTACGGCGCGTTCGGCATCGTCCGCACCATCGGCGCCGTCCTCCTCGTCCTTGCGATCGTGCGGCACGACCTTCTCGGCGTGCCGCTGCCGCGGATCGCGGTCCGCCGAGGCCCGCTCGCGGCCGGCGCGCTCGCGGTCCTGTTCGTCGTCGCACAGGTCGCGCAGAACTTCCTCTCCGCGAAATACGGGCTCTTGATGGGCGGCATCGTCGCCGGCGCGTTCCTCTTTGCCGCGCATCCGATCCAGCAGGCGATCGAACGACGCCACGGCCCGCCGGGGCCGGCCCACGGCCAACGACCCACGGCCCACGCGGCCGAGCAGGAGGACATCTACCGCGGCGCCCTTCGCCTCGCATTGCGCGACAAGAGGCTCACCCGAGGCGAAGAGGCGGACCTTCACCGGCTCGCGGAAGCGCTCGGAATCCGGCCGGGGCGGGCGCATGAGATGCTCGACGAGGTCGAACGGGAGGCGCGGGCTTGACGCCACGAAGGGCGCGGGCTAGGCCCAAAGGAGCGTCAGTACTTTTCGACGGCAAGCCCGTCCACGCGCTCGAAATGCTTCGCGTTCCTCGTGAGCACGGGCCGGTCCATCGCGAGGGCCGATCCGGCGATCTGGGCGTCCACGGGATCGATCATGGCGCCGCGACGGACGAGCTCGCCGGAGACGCGGCCGGCCCGCACCGCGTGGTCCGTCTCGAACGGAAGCACGGTGTAGGCGTCAAGGACCTCGCGCACGGCGCGGAGTTCGCGGTCCGGGCGGTCCGCGCGCTCGATCCCTTCGTAGACCTCGAAGACGGCCGGCGTGGGGACCCAGAGGACCCGGCCTTCGGCCTCGAGCGACGCGACGAGGTCGCGCGCCTTCGGTTCGCCGCGAAGGAGGTCCACGAGCACGGTCGTGTCGAGGATCATCGAAGGCCCAGCTCCTCGCGGCGGCGCTTCGCGCGATCACGCCGGTTCTCCTCGATGGCCTTCGCGACGGCCTCGGCGCCGTCCTTGCCCATGACGCCGGAAAGGTCCGTGAGCGACCGGCGGCGCGTGAGCCGGCGGATGACGTCGGTGAAGGACTCGCCCGGACGTTTCATCGCGAGGAGCCCTTGGTATGCGTCCTCCGAGACGGCGATCGTGCGAGTGGGCACAGATTCTACATATGTCGTACATAAATATATAGAGTTTGTGCGACAAAAGGCGGTGGCCTCGTGACCCTCGACGTCCCCGCGACGACGCTGGTGCGCGCCGGCGGGAGCGCGCTCCTTGCGGTCGTGGGCGTCCTCGCGCTCTTCCTTTCGCGCGGCAACCGCGGCGGCATCGCCCTCGGCGTCACGCTCACGTCGTTCGGGGTCATCCTCGTCGGGAACAACCTCCTGCGCGGGAACGCGGCGGCCGGCGTCTGGTGGAATCCGATCGAGGTCGCGCTCACCTTTACGCGCGGCGCCGGCCTCGTCGGGATGGCGCTCTGGTGGCCGCGGCCGCTTCGGCGCGATGAGCGCGGGATCGCGACCCGTTCGCTCGCGATCGGCGTGATCGTCTTCCTCCTCATGTTCACGGCCGGATTCCTGCCGGGACAATGGGAGGCGTTCCGAGCGGGCCGCGTCGTGCCGACGGAGAGCAACCTGTTGTTCCAGGTCACCTACTTCGCGAACACGCTCGGGTTCGTGGGCATTTGGGCCTCCGTCGCCGTACTCTGGCCGCTCCGGTACGCAAAGAGCCCGCGGGACTGGCGCGTCACGCGGCGGCAGCTCGCGTTCGGTGGCACCGTCCTGTTCATTTCGCTCGACCGGGGCGGCGACCTCCTCCGCGATTGGGACGTGCTGGGGGTCCCCGGCTGGACGGCGCCGACGGGCGCCGTGATCGTACTTGCGGGCGTCGCTGCTTGGCTCTACGCCCTCCGCCACGAAGACGCGAGGCCGGCGCGGCTTGCCGCGCACGCGACGCTCGGCGTCATGCTCGCCGGGACGGCGTTGGAGGCCGTCTATCCGGACGGTCCGTACGGGTACTTCGACGCCGCGGTCGGCATCGAACGGTCGGTCTTGGCGTTCCTCCTTGCGTACGGGATGCTCCGGATGGGTTTCCTCGGCCATGACGTGCAGATCCGCACGGCCCGCCGCGGCACGACGGGGATGGCGGCGCTCGCCTCCCTATTCGTCGTCGCGCAGGTCGCGCAGGAGTTCCTCTCGGCCCAGTACGGGCTGCTTATGGGCGGCCTCGTCGCGGGCACGCTCCTTTTTGCGGCCGCGCCGATCCAACGCGCGGTCGAGCGTCTCGGAGGCGACCCAACGGCGCCGGCCCACGGCCAAGGGCCGACGGCCCTCGGTCGCGAGGACCTCTACCGCCGCCAGCTCGCGCTCGCGCTCCGCGACCGCAAGGTGACGCGCGAGGAGGAACTCACGCTCGCCGAGCTTGCGGACGCGCTCGGGATCCCGGCGCGACGCGCGCTCGAGATCCGGCACGAGATCGAGGGGGAGCGCTGATGGTGCCACCGGAAGCGCAAGCGCAAGCGCAGGCGCAAGGGCACGGCGAGGACCGCATCACCCCTCACCCATCACGAAGTTCGCAAGGAGGACCGGCTTGACCTTCGTCTTCGGCCCCGAGCAGGCGATGAACGTCGTCGGGGCCGCGCTCGTCGCCGCGCTCGGCGTGTTCGTCGCGACGATCCGGAACGCCCGACCCGGAAACCTCGCCTTCGCGACCTACTGCATCTTCTTCGGGGTCGCGATCGGCCTCACGAACGTCGTCTTCACGGATCGGCCCGCCTTCGTCGGCGCGGCGTGGCTCGGGGTCGCCGGCACGGCCCTCGTCGCGGACGTCGCGCTGATCCGGGTCGCGCAGACGTTCCCGGACCCGCTCGCGGCGGCGGAACGGCGGCTTCTTCGCGCGCCCGTTGCGATCGGTGCGGCGTTCTTCGTAGGCTACCTCCTTCCGGTCGTCGCGATGCCGGAGCTTCTCGAGGACATCTTCTTCGTCTCGGGACGCTGGATCTGGACCGTGATGCTCGGCGGGTCGCTCATCGGCCTCATCCTCGCGATCTCGTGGGGATACCTGTTCCTCCTTGCGGCGCGGTTCGCCCGCGTCGCCGCCGTGGACCCGCCCCGCGCCGAGCGCTACGCCGCGCTCTCGATCGCGCTTTCGGTCTGGCCCGCCGCGTTCGGGGCCATCTGGCTCGTGGTGCCGCTTGCCGCCGCCCGATGGTACGCGCCGGTGTCCGTCGCCGCCGCGCTCGCGTTCTCCGCGCGGTGGCTCATGATCGCCGCCGCCGGGCACGCGCCCCGCGTGGCCCGCCGCGTGGCGCTCGTGACGCTTGCCGTGATGCTCGGCGCGATGGCGTACACGGCCGCCGGATTCCCCGGCGCGTTCGGACTCGCCCGCACGACCTCCGTGCTCCTCTTCGGGTACGCGATCCTTCGGCACCAGGTCTTCGGCCTCGACGTGAAGGTCCGGTGGGGCGTCTCGAAGTCGACGATCGCGGCCGCGTTC
>JBQTJL010000119.1:0-5826 GCA_052387135.1 Methanobacteriota archaeon
GGCCGCTAGGGCGCGTTCGCGCCCTGCGCCTCGCTCCCTTCGGTCGCTCGGCGGCTAGCGAGGCCCGCCGTCGGATCCCGCGCCCGCCATAAGAACCGGACAACAGGAGGGCACACCGAAACTCGGCGCCGTCGTGGTTCCCGCAACCAACAGGAGCGACCGCGCTCCGCCGCGCACGAACAGGCGCAAGCGCGCTTCCGCCGCGCCTGTACAGGAGTGACTGCGCTTCCGCCGTGCAGGAGGAGAAAAAGGCTCCACGTGCCCTCGTTTCACGGGGGCATCGAGAAGGTACTAATATACCCGTTCCACACACCCGGAGGTAGCTTCGGGGTCGCCCGGGGCGTTGGGTGTTGCAGTTGAGTGTACGTGCAGTAGAGACAGCCGCCATGCTCGCGGCCGCCGCCATGCTCCTTGGGGGAAGCACGATCGCGGGTGCGGCCGCCGTGGACATCCCGTTTGCCTTCGAAGGCGGCGTCGAAGCGCCCGCGCCCGAGCTTCCGATCCTCACGCCGTTTGCGCCGCAGGTGTCCCTTGCGGCGGACGCGGCGT
The DNA here is from genome assembly GCA_052387135.1 of Methanobacteriota archaeon. Classification (GTDB taxonomy): domain Archaea; phylum Thermoplasmatota; class SW-10-69-26; order JACQPN01; family JBQTJL01; genus JBQTJL01. The sequence goes on from JBQTJL010000119.1 coordinate 550, forward strand.
CCCTTCCCCTCTTCGGCGGGGCGCGTGCGGGGGTCTCGGTCGGCCCTCGCGGCGTCTCCGTCGGGACCTTCGTCGGACCGCCCGCCCCTGTCTCGACCACCTCGACGCAAGGGGCGGCGGTCCATGCGGATCCCAAGGCCTCCGCGGCGGACGTCGCGATCCCGGTCGCGGCCGCGGCCGCCGCCGTGCTCGTCGCAAGCGAGCCGTTCCGGTGGGGCCTCCTTACGTTCTTTGCGCCGCTCTATAGCCGGATCCGGCGCGACGACCTCCTTGCAAACGGCGGTCGCGCCAAGGTGTTCGGCGCCGTGCAGTCGGATCCCGGCGTCGCCCTGCAGGACGTGGTCCAGCGGACCGGTCTCGGCTGGGGCACCGTCGTGTACCACCTCGACCGGCTCGAGAAGGAGCGGATGGTCGTCTCGAGGCGCCACGGCATGCACCGCCGCTTCTTCGTCAATGGCTCGAACACGGGGGAGCACGAGGCGATCTCGGTCCTCCACCACGACACGAGCCGCAACATCGCGTCGTTCCTTCTTACGAAGCCCGGCGCCGCGCAGAAGGACGTGTGCGCGGCCTTGGGCCTTGCGCCGTCGCTTGCGCACAAGTACCTCGAGCGCCTGTCTGCGGCCTCGCTCGTCTCGAAGGAGCGCGAATGGCGGACCGTCCGCTATTTCCCGAGCGACAAGCTCGGAGGTCTCCTGGGGAAGACCGGCGCGGACCCGCTGCCGACGGAGCCCGGACCGGAGCCGGTCGCGGGGTCGGTCGAGGTCCCGTCCGCCGCCGTCGGGTCGTCCGGCGCCCCGGTCGCGGCTTGAACGGCCGGTATAGGCGCTTCGCCCAGAGCAATATATAGAGTCCCCCGGGGTATCTTCGGCCCACGATGGCCTGGCCGGCGCTCCCGCCCCTTTCGCCGTGGTTCGCGGTCGAGTTCGTGAACGGGCTCGTGATGTTCGGGATCGCGGCGGCGATCCTCTGGCTCGACCACCGGCCCCGCGTGAACCAGCTCCTCGTGCTCCTCCTTGTCGTGCGGGGCACGCTGAACGTGGGCCTCGCCTTCGCGGAGTCGTCGCCGGAGCCCTTCGGGACGGACTACTGGGGCCGGGTCTCGGCGTATTTTGCGCTTGCGATGCCGTTCGTCCTCCTCGCGTTCGTCCACGAATACCGGGCCCGCTACGCGAAGGCCTCGCGGGTCCGGGCGGCGCCTGTGGCGCTCCTGGCGGCGGCCCTCGCCCTCGAGCTCGTCTTCGTCGCGGACCATGGGCTCTTCTTTTCAGGGCCGCTGATCCTCATCGGCCCGCTCTTCTACCTCGTGTACGGCCTGCTGGCGCTCCTCTTTGCGAAGGACGCGGCCGGGCGGCCCGCCTCGGATCCGCGCCGCGTCTCGTCCGTCCTCATGGCGGTCGCGTTCGGCCTTCTCCCCGCGTACACGGGCGCGTTCTACGCGGGACGCCTGCTCTTCGCCGCGGGCGCCGCGCTCGGCGTCGGCGCCGGGCCCCCGATTCGGCCCCCGGCCGCCGTGGGCGTCGCGGTCGCCCTTCTTTTCGTCGGAGCAGGCCTCCTCCCGCTCGGGGCGGCCCGCCGCCTCCGCCGCGAGACGGTCCATGGCGGAACCGACGCGGGTCCGGCCACGCTCGGCCTTGCCGCCGCGACGGCGCTCGTCCCCCTCGGCCTCATCGTCGCCGGCCTCCCGTACGCCGGCCCGCTCGATCCCCTGTTCGTGGACCGCGTCCATCGGGTCTTCGAGCAGGTCTGGACCGGCGCGTTCCCGATCCTCGTCGCGTACGCGCTCGTGCGGCACCAGCTCCTCGACATCGACGTCAAAGTGAAGTTCGGGCTCGAGCGGGGCACGCTCGCGGCGATCTTCCTTGCGGCCTTCTTCGTCGCCTCCGAGCTCGTGAAGGCCTTCTTCGAGGAGCGCGTCGGCCTCGTCGCCGGCGTCCTTGCTGCGGCGGCGCTGGTGTTCGCGCTCGCGCCGCTCCAGCGCGTGGCGCACCGGCTCGCGGACGCCGCGATGCCGGGCGTGAAGGCGGTCGGCGAGATGACGGCGGACGAGCGCGTCGCGCTCTACCGGCAGCAGCTCCAGGTCGCTTACGCGGACGGCGCTGTCGACCGGAACGAGCGGATGCTCCTCGAAAGCCTTCGCGAGCGGCTCCGGATCTCCGGCGACGACGCCTTGCGGCTCGAACGCGAAGTAGCGCCGCCCGGATAGACACAAGGGAGGAGGGTCCGGGGCCAGGCCCCGGACCTCGCCGGCACGTTGTCAGTGCCAGATCGCGAGGAGCCCGACCCCGAGGTCAAGGTCGAGCCGGCCCTCGTCGAAGAGGCCGTGGTGGCACCGGTCCGGGCAGCATTCGTGGTGGTGCCGGTCCGGGCAACAGGGGTCGTGGTGCCCTCCGGGGCAACATGCATCGTGGTGCCCGTCCGGGCAACAGGAGGTCCCCGTGGACGACGCCGGCTGGGGTTGCCGCATTTGCTGCGACTGCTGCCCCGCCTGCTCCTCGGCCGACTGCTCTTGCTGGGCTGTCTGTACCTGACCGTCGGAGGGTGTCTCTTCGCGCACGTCCTCTTCACGCTCCTCGAGCGCTTGTTGGGCTTCGTCGGCGCGGTCGTTCGCGCGGTCGCTCGCGTCTTGTCCTTGTGCGTCTCCTTGTCCCTGGCTGGCGTCCGCACCCATTCCTTCGTCCACTTGGGCGCCTTGGCCTTGGCCTTGGCCTTGGCTTTGCCCTTGGCCCTGGCCCTTGCCCTGCCCTTGCGCGATCACCGGGATCGCGAGAAGGAGGACGGCCGCCATCGCGAGCGCGATGAAGACGCCCGCGCGCTTCCGTGCTGTCAAGCTCATCGAGTCACCGCTTCGCGCTTCGGTAGGGCCTCTCTTAGCGTTTCGCTCTCCATGCGCCGACCGTCGTGGTGCGCGCGGGCGGGTGCGACCACCGGCCGAAACCTTGATAACGCGCCACCGCGCCTCTCCCGCCCATGGCTCGGAGCGGCGCCTTCGCGTTGCTGCTCGCGGCGTCCGTCGCGCTTTCCGGGTGCATTTCACCGGAAGGCCCGGGCGTCGCGCCCGCGGCACCGACCGGAGGCTCGGCAGATTGCCTTTCCGTGGTCGACGGTCTCGACCTTCACCATGTCACCATCCCGGAGCTTGCCCGGGCGCTCGCGGAGGGGCGAACGACGAGCGTCCGCCTCGTCGAGGCCTACGTCCGTCGCATCGGCGCCTATGACACGGGCGGACCCGCCGTGAACTCGGTCCGCGAGGTGAGCGCCACGGCGCTCGCGCAAGCGGCCGCGCTCGACGCGGAGCGAGCCGCGGGCCGGATCCGCGGGCCGCTCCATGGGATCCCGATCCTCCTCAAGGACAACGTCGGGACCGTCGACGAGCCGACGACCGCGGGCTCGATCGCGCTCGAGACGAACGTCCCGCCGGTCGACGCGACGCTCACGGCGCGGCTCCGGGAATCCGGCGCCGTCATCCTCGGAAAGGCGGAGCTCTCCGAGTTCGCGAACTGGGTGTCCCTCAACATGCCGAACGGCTACAGCTCCCTCGGGGGGCAGGTCGTGAACGCGTACACCGGCGGCGACCCGTCCGGCTCGAGCTCCGGCTCGGGCGTCGCGGGGTCGATGGCGCTTGCCGCCGGCACGATCGGCACCGAGACCTCCGGCTCGATCCTTTCGCCCTCCGACGCAAACAGCTTGGTCGGCGTGAAGCCCACGCTCGGGCTCGTCTCGCGGCGCGGGGTGATCCCGCTTGCCGCGAACTTCGACACGCCGGGCCCGATGACGAGGAGCGTCGTCGACGCCGCGCTGATCCTCGGCGCGATCGCGGGTCCGGATCCGGAGGACGCCGCGACCGCCGCGAGCGAGGGGAACGTGCCGGCCGGTGGCGACTACGCCTCCGGCCTGTCGGCCGATGCGTTGGAGGGCGTGCGGCTGGGCTACGTGGAGGACGACGATCCGCTCTTTGGCGCGGCGCTCGCGGACCTCGAAGGCGCGGGCGCCGTGCTGGTCCCGATCGAGGATCCGGAGCCTACGACGTACGCAAGCTTCACCGAGTTCGGCCTCATCCCGAACGAGTTCAAGTTCGGGATCAACCGCTATCTCGCGGAAGAGGCGGGGCCCGGCCTTCCCGTGAAGGACCTCACCGAGATCATCCTGTTCAACGACCAGCACAGGGACAAGGTGAAGTACGGTCAGGACCTCCTCATCGCGTCCGATTCGACGCCGGGGCTCGGTCCGCTTGCGGACGCGTCCGCGGCGCCGGTCGTCGCCTCGAACCGGCGGATCGCGGACGACCTATTTGCCGCAGACGATCTCGACGCCTTGATCGGGCTCCACGCGCCCTTCACGACCGTCGGCGCTGCGGCCGGGTATCCCACCGTGATCGTCCCGGCGGGGTACAAGGGTCGCGATCCCGCGGGCTTGAGCTTCTTCGGCCCCGCGTGGAGCGAGGGTCGGCTGCTTGCGTACGCCTACGCCTACGAACAGGCCTCGATGCGGCGCGTGCCGCCGACGACCGTCAACCCGACGCTGCTTGCCGGCGTCTGCGCCTAGGTGCGATCCGGTCGGAAAGGATGGAAAGGGCGGAAAGGGGGCCGGAGCGACCGCCGTCGGATCGCCTTCGGCCCCCACTCCGTCCCCTCCCTTTCGCGCCTTTCTTCCTTTCCTTCCCGTCAGGGCCACACGAAGACCGGGCTCGTCGCGACGTACCCGCGCGCGTCGTAGGCCCGGAACTCAACTTTGGCCTTCGGCCCGACCGAGACCCCCTTCCCCCACGACCCCCACGAGGTCTTCTCGATGGGGAACCAGGTCCCGCCGTTCGCGCGCGTCTCGACGCGCTGGACGGCGACGTCGGCGCGGACCGCGGTCTCGACCCACCACGCGTTCCGGTTCGGCGACGGCTCGAACCTCGCAGAGAACGACAGCCATCGGACCGCGGGCGAGACGGCCTCGCTTCCGTAGGCGTCGGTCGCCCGGAACCGGACCGAGCTGCCCGCCGGGACGCGGAGGCTCTTTGCGTAGGCGCCCCACGAGGTCTTCGGGAGGTCGACCCATGCCGCGCCGTCGACCGAGACCTGCACCTTCGTCGGCGTCCCGTCGCGGACATCGACTTCGACCCACCATCCGTTCACGTTCGGCGAGACCTCGAACGTAGGAGTGAAGGGCGAAGGCGAGGGCGAGGCGCCCGCGCGCGCGTCCTTCACCATCTTCACCCAGACGGCCTGCGCGGGCTTCACGGTCCCGTCGGAGCGCGCGAGGCCCCAGTGGCGCTCTGCGTAGCCGTAG
>JBQTJL010000120.1:0-5681 GCA_052387135.1 Methanobacteriota archaeon
GCTCGCTCCTCTTCCCGTGAGGTTCCGGCAGCCCCTAGCGCGGCTTCACGGGCGTCGCCTTCGAAGAAGGGCCGCGAGCATGGTGAGCGACGTCACGAAGAGCACCGGGCCCACCATCGGCGTGCCCTGCTCCGTCGCCGGCTCTTCGCCGCCGGCCATCGGCCCGCGGTTTCCGGCCCACGGATCCGCAGGATCGACGGCGGCGTCGACCACCGTGAGCTCCCAGCCGAGCGCGTTCCGCAGGATCTGGTTTCCGGTGTACGTCGTCGAATACGAGTCGACCCCGTAGTACGCGCTGCCGTCGTTCACGGGGTCCGGAAGGAGCGCTCCAAGGAAACTTGCCGTGCCCTTTCCGAGCGCCGCGCGTCCGAGGTTCACGCGCTCCGGATCCGGGTCGAAGCCTTGGTCGATCCCGGAGAGTCCCACGACGTCGCCCGAGAAGTCCGCCGCCGCGACCGACCAGACCGGCGAGATGCCGCCGTTCTCGATCGAGTAGCCGACGGGCACGGGCTCGTACGTCATGCGACCCAAGCCCCGGATGTTCGCAGCGAGCGGGTGCTCGCGGTCGACGAAGTTCGTGGCACCCGCGTACTGCGGCGCCATCTCGACGGAACCGGCGCTGGCGACGCCCAAGTCCACGAGAAGCTGGAGCGCCTCGTCCGTGACGAACAGGTCGCCGCCCGCCTCGACCCAGGCCTTGATCGCCGCGATCCCGGCCGCGTCGAGCGTCCGGTAGGCGCTGCCTGCGACGACGAGGTTGTCGTATCCCGCAAGCTGCGGTAGGTCGGCCGACGTGATCTCTTGCAAAGCCTGCCGACCGACGAGACGCTCGAGGTCGAGGAAGTAGTCGTCTGGCGCCGCGCGGTACACGCGGTGCGCCGTGTCGATCGCGTCGTCGGCCGAGTTCTCGAGGCCCCAGCCCGTGACCGAAAGGTCGCCCTCGTTCGTAAGCACGAGCGGGTTCGAGAGCCATGCCGTCTTCGTCCCCTTCGTGTCGACGGTCGCGTCGACGTCCTTCGCCGCCTGCGCCATGAACGTCCAGACGATGTCGCGGACGATCCGCACGTGGTAGTCGTTCATCCGCTGCGCGACGCCGGGATAGTAGTTGTCGAACGTCACGTGGTTGTACGAAAGCTCGAAGTCGACGCCGGCCGCGTTCAAGCCGATGTCCAGCGCGTACCAGTCGCTCGTGAACCCGGAGTCGGTGTAGCCGATCGTGTCCCAGACGGTGCCCCAGTCGTTGAACTCGCCGCCCCACGCGCCACCGGCCGAGTTCGGCAGGTTCTGCCATTCGGCAAAGTAGGGGTCGCCGTTCAACGTCTCTTTCACGAACTCGGCGAGCGCCGTGTTCCGCTCCATCTCGACCGGGTCCTGGCGCCCGGCCGGAAGCATCGTGAGGACGTAGTGCCCGCGCGCCTCGTCCACGGCCGACTGCATGCAGGTCGGGTCGAACCCGGTCGGGTTCCCCGGAAGGCCCAGCACGCCGAAGGCGCAGCCGCCCGCGTTCCCGTCCGCGGGGTTCAGCATCCCGTGGATGTCGGAGGCGTACTTCACGTTCGTCTCGCGGCGAAGGTAATCGACGAGGCCGATCGCCTCGGGCTCGGAGAGCGGCGTGTGGAAGTCGCGGACCCAGCCTACGGTGGGCCATTCGCGGTTCACGTCGACGCCGTTGCCGTTCACGCGCACGAAGTTCTGCGTCTCGAGCCCCGGTTGGCCCGGCGTGCAGGTGGCGCTGAAGTAGCACGCGTCGTTCGCGCGGTACTCCGCTTCTTCGTGCGTCCAGCCGTCCGGGTTCGGGAACACGAACAAGACCTCCATGTACTGGAGATAATCTTGGAGCTCGGGGTGCTCTTCGACGAAGCCGATCCCGCGCGCGAAGTCCTCGATCACGCGGAGCCCGCCTTCGCGGCCGCCCTTCTCGTTCCCGTGGATCGAGAGCTGGAAGACCAACCGGATCTTCTCCGCCTCGTCGAGCGCCGAGGTGTAATCGGACACGCGCACGACGAACACGTCGAACGTGTCGTGGCCGCCCGTGAGGCGGGCCCATCCGACACTCTGCGTCACGACATCGATCTTCATCCGGTCCGGGTTCTCGGCAAGGAGGAATTGGAGGCCGCAGATCGCCTCGTCGTAGCCTACGAAGTCGTTCGTCTCGGTCGCCTCGGGGAACACGCGCCCGCGCGCCGAGTCGGCGGGCTCGCAGAAGAGCCCCGGGGTGGGGAGGGCGGACACCGGTAGGGACGCGGCGAGCATCACGAGGAGGGCGAACAGCAGCCTCATGGGGAACGGAGTGGCCCCTAGACATATAAGAATATTCTAGTGGTCGAGACACCAATGGGGCCCTTGAGATGCAGGTCCTTGACCTCGACCTGTACCGCCGCTGGGTCACGGTCCGGGACCGGCCGCCGGTGCGGGTCTCCGCGATCGACCTCTCGCCCGAGAAGCCCGCGGGGACGATCCTCTTCGTCCACGGGTTCGGCGGACAGGCGATCCAATGGGGGAACCAGCTCCGTCACTTCTCGCGCGAGTACCGTTGCGTGGCACCGGACATGCGCGGGCACGGGGCCTCGGACGCGCCGGACGCTCCGTACACGATGGACGAGCTTGCGGCCGACCTCGAGGCCGTCGTCGCGGCGCTCCATCTTCCCGAGAGGTTCGTCGTCGTCGCGCATTCGTTCGGAGCCGCGATCGCGACCGAGTACACGCTCCGGAACCCGGGCCGCGTCGAGCGGCTCGTGCTCTCCTCCTGCACGGGCGACTATTCGTTGGGCCCCCTCGCACGGTTCGCGTTCAGCCTCCCCACCTCGATCCTCGAAGCGTACCGCCGGCCGTACCGCTGGCTCTTCAAGCGCCGGATGTCGGCGCCGGCCTGGGCGCTGAAGCGGCTCTACCACCAGAGCCTCCGCATCTGGCCCGGCTGGGACCGATATGCCGAGCTTGCACTCCCCGTCCTTTTCCTTAGCGGCAACTGGGACTTGATGGTCCCGCAAGCGGCCTTCCGGCGGATCGCGGGCACGATCAAAGGGATCCAGCACGAGATGATCCCGAACGCGAAGCACCAAGTGATGATCGAGCGCGCCGACTCGTACAACCGCGCGGTCCAGCGATTTCTTACGAAGAAACGGGTCTCGTGGCGCGACCTCGCCGAGCCGATCCCCCTTGCAAAGGAGCGCCCGTGGGTGAAACACTACGAACTTGGGGTCCCCTCGAGCATCCACCTGCCCCACCAGCCCGCGACGGCGCTCCTTGAGTCGGCCGCGCGGCGCTTCCGGTTCCGCACCGCCCTTTCGTTCTACGGAAACCACATCTCGTATGGCTCGCTGTGGAAACAGGTCGAACGGTGCGCGGCTTCGCTCCAGGCTCTAGGGGTCCGGAAGGGAGACCGCGTGCTCGTGCTCCTTCCGAACTCGCCGCAGGCGGTCGTCGCCTACTTCGGGACCCTTCTTGCGGGGGGCGTCGTGGTCCTTTCGAACCCCGCGTCGACCCCGGAGGAGGTCGTGCGCGAGGCGCGGGACTCGGGGGCCAAGGTCCTCGTGACGCTCACGCGGTTTGCCGGTGTTGCGCGAAAGGTCCGCGACGACGCGAAGGTCGAGCACGTGGTCCTTACGAGCATCGAGGAAGGCATGGGGCTCGTCCCGAGGCTCGCGTTCCGGCTCTCGAAGGTCGTCGCGGAGAGCCACCGGTACCCGCCGCAGGCTCCCGGACTCCATCGATTCGCGGATCTCTCGGGAAGCGGGAAGGAGGCGGCCGGGAGCAGGCCTCCCGAACTGTCGCCCGAGGATCCGGCGGTCCTGATCTACACCGGCGGCACGACCGACGTGCCGAAGGGCGTGCTCCTTTCGCACCAGAACCTCGTCGCGAACGTCGTGCAGGTGCGGTACTGGATCCCGGACGCCCGCGACGGGAAGGAAACCGTCCTCGGGGTCCTTCCGTTCAGCCATTCGTACGGCCTCACGAACTGTCTCAACCTCGGAATCGCCCTCGGGGCGCGGATCGTGCTCCTTCCTACGTTCCGGTCGGACGAGGTGATCCGGAGCCTCGGACGCGACGGGATCACCCTGTTCCCCGGGGTCCCGTCGATGTACGTCGCGATCAACAGCCACCCGAAGGCCCGCCGCCTCCGACGGGCGAAGGTGCGCCTCTGCGTCTCCGGTGCCTCGCCGCTCCCGGTCGAGGTCGCGGAGACGTTCGAACGCCTCACGCACGGCACCGTCATCGAGGGGTTCGGACTCACCGAGGCCTCGCCCGTCACGCACGCGAACCCGGTCCGGGGCCTACGGAAGCCCGGGACCATCGGGCTCCCGCTGCCGTCGACCCTCGCGCGGGTCGTCGACGTCGCGACCGGACGGCCGCTCCCCCCCGGTGGCGAGGGCGAACTCGAGGTCGCAGGACCCCAGACGATGCTTTCGTACTGGAACCGGCCGAAGGAGACCGAGCTTGCGTTCCACGACGACGCCGACCTCCGTTGGCTCCGCACCGGCGACATCGCGCGGATGGACGAGGACGGCTACTTCCAGATCATCGACCGGAAGAAGGACATGATCCTCGCGGGCGAGTACAACGTCTACCCCCGCGACGTCGAAGAGGTGCTGTACGAGCATCCGAAGATCCAAGAGGTCGCGGTGACCGCGTATCCGCCGCACGGCCCCACGCAGGGGGTCAAGGCGTACGTGGTGCTTCGGCCCGGCGAAGAGATCAGCGCGGAGGAGCTCCTCGCCTTCTGCAAACAGCGCCTCGCCGACTACATGGCGCCGCGGTGGATCGAGTTCCGGCGCGAGCTCCCCAAGACGTGGATCGGGAAGGTGTGGCGCCGGGCGCTGCAACGCGAGGAGATGGAACGGAAGGAGGAGGAGTGATGGTGATATGTGATGGGTGATGCCGGCGCATCACCCGTAACTTATCACAAGCCGGCGGCGGATCAGCCCGATGAGAACTGGTCGATCTCGATCACGGGCTCTTGATACGAGAAAGCCTTTCCAAGTCGTTCGGTGGAGACATTCCCGATCCCCCGGTATTCCATGGACACGATCTCGCCGCCGTGCCCCGTGTGCTTCACGAGCCAGCCGTACTTTGCCGCGACCGCGGCGAAGATCGCGAACTTCGACGTGTTCGCGAGGATGCCCTGCCACTGCCCCTCCTCGACCTTCGGGGGCCCGGACACGATGAGGTAGTTGTAGAGGCGGCGGTTCGCGCCGCGGACGTGGAGGAGGCGCGGGAGCGTGTAGAGCTCGCGGACCTCCGGGTTGAGATACCGGTTCACCTCGTCCTTCGAGAGCCCGGTGACCTCGGCGATGCCGCGGAGCGTCTGCTTTGCGCCGTTCTTCTGCATCTCGCCGACACAATCGATGAGTTTGAGGCAATCCCGCTCGATCTTGGCGAGCTTCTGCCGGGCCGCCTCCTGCGCTGCGCTGGGGCGGAATCCGTTCCCGTCGCCGCCTGTGTCGCGGCGTACGACCCATGGGCCGGGCATCGTCAAGAAGTAGGCGCGCACGCCCTTAAATCTGCTCCATTGCCCACCGAGGGTTTTTCAGTTCGAAGGCCCCTCAAAATCTTTATATAGGTTTTCCCGGGCATGCAGCTTGTCTCGTATAGGGCTCTTGGTTCTCGCGGATTTTCCTGCCCAGCGAAGCGTCCGCCCGGCCTGAAGCATGTGCCGCGCACGCTGGCGGGGGTGTGGACCC
>JBQTJL010000121.1:0-2141 GCA_052387135.1 Methanobacteriota archaeon
AGTCGATGTGGCCGTCCTTGACCGCCGTCGTGCCGAGGGTGGTGTCGTGCGCGATGTTCGCGCGGATCTTCCAGTAGCCGTAGTTTGCGACGTGGTTCGTGAAGAAGTCGTTCGGCGTGAAGAAGAGCTGGTGGTCGGACAGATCCGTCTCGACGTACCGGACGTTCTCATCGCCGCTCGCCTGCGCCTCGAACACCGGGAACGCAAGCGTCCGCACCGTCGCGAAGGACAGCCCCGGCGTGACCGAGACGACCTCGGCGCCGTAGTATAGGTCGCCGGGCTGCAGGTTCGGCATTTCGTAGAAGCCGACGATCCATTGGTTCTCCCCGTCGCGCGGCTCGAAGCCGTCGACCGCGGGCAGCTCGATCTCAGGGATCGAGGAAGCGCCCGGCATTCCAAGCACAAGGAGCATGAGAGCTCCCGCTAGCACACGTTTGCCGTTCATTGGATAGACCTAATCCTGGCTAGGGGACGCATGAAAAGCCCCCAAGCCCGGCTGAAAGCCGGACCCTTGCCTCCAAGCGCCCCCAGCGCCGGGCCGACAACGCGCCATCGAAAGAAAAGGTTTTCTTAGTACGCATCCTGGGTGACGCGGGGCGCGGCCGGGCAGGTTTCTCCGGCGCATTGACGCGTCATCGTCGTTGTCCGGAAGCGTGCTCCGTGTCGCGCGGTTTCAGACGAGATCGACGACGAACGATTCGAGCCAGCGCCGGACCCACCCGCGGGACTTCGCCTGCGGCAGGCAGCGCATCCGCTCCATCTTCGCCGGCCGAACGGCACGACGTCTGTTCTGGGCCAACCGAATATCCCCGCCCCTGCACTCTGTTTGCGCTTTTATTTGATTTCTTACAACGGACTTTTTAAGTAAAGGCCCGACTTTGCGCGCGCATGCAGTTCTACCGGAACATCCTCGAGGCGATCGGCGACACGCCTCTCGTGAAGCTGAACCGCGTCACCGACGGCGCGCGGCCCCTCGTCCTTGCGAAGATGGAGACGTTCAACCCCGGGCACAGCGTGAAGGACCGGATCGGCCTCTACATGGTCGAAGACGCCGAGCGGCGGGGCCTGCTTTCGCCCGGGGGCACCATCGTCGAAGGGACGAGCGGGAACACGGGCGTCGGGCTCGCGATGGTCGCGGCGATCAAGGGGTACCGCGCGATCTTCACGATGCCGGACAAGATGAGCCAGGAAAAGATCCGACTCCTCCGGGCCTACGGTGCGGACGTGGTCGTGACGCCGACGGCGGTCCCGCCAGAGCATCCGGAATCGTACTACAGCGTCGCGGCCCGGATCGCGCGCGAGACGCCGAACGCGGTCTATCCGAACCAGTACACGAACCAAAACAACCCCCGCGCCCACTACGAGACGACGGGCCCGGAGATCTGGCGCCAGACCGAAGGCAAGATCACGCACTTTGTCGCCGGCATGGGCACCGGCGGCACGATCTCGGGCGTCGGCAAGTACCTCAAGGAGCAGGACCCGGACGTGCAGGTCGTCGGCGTGGATCCCGAGGGTTCGATCCTCAAGGACTACTTCGACTCGAAGGGCAAGGTCGTGAAGAAGACGTTCAAGACGTACAAGGTCGAAGGGATCGGGGAGGACATCATCCCGACCGCGACGTGGTTCGAATACATCGACGACGTCGTGCGGATCGGCGACGCGGAGAGCTTCGAGTATGCCCGGCGCCTCGCCCGCGAGGAAGGCATGCTCGTCGGCGGCAGCGCGGGGACCGCCGTCGCGGGCGCGCTCCGATACGTCCATGAACACGACCTCGGAGACGATAGCGTCGTCGTCGTGCTGATCCCGGACTCCGGAGAACGATATCTCTCGAAGTTCTACAACGACGACTGGATGCGCGAGAACCGGTTCCTTCCAGACCCGCGGACGGAGCGGACCACGATCGGGCGTGCCCTCTCGGTGAAGGGAGGGCCCGCGCGGCTCGTCTCGGTGCCGCCGACCGAAACGGTGCGGATCGCGATCCGACTGTGGAACGACCCCGGCGTAAGCCAGCTTCCGGTCCTCGACGCATCCGGCGCGCCGGTCGGGTCCGTCCACGAGAAGGACCACCATACGCGCTCGGGCTCGGACCCCAAGACGCAGGACCAGCCCCTCGCGACCCCCATGGCACCGCCGTTGCCGAC
>JBQTJL010000122.1:0-5000 GCA_052387135.1 Methanobacteriota archaeon
CGCCTCGGTCCGCCCCTCGGTCGGGCGGCTCGGCGGCCTGTCGGGAAGCGGCGACCGCTCGTCCTCCATTCCCCGCTATCGCTCCGGGGCGCTTCCCGTTCCAAGGCCGCCGATGGGACCCATGTCCTCCATGGGTGGCGGTGGTCCCGTGTTTTCGGTCTGCGCCTTTGTAGACGAATCGTCGTGGACGGGAGGCGCGTCTGTGGGCCGGGCAGGCACGGCGTATCCCTCGAACTCGTCCGCGAGTTTCCTCGCGATGAGATAGACGCCGGTCGCGGTGGCGAGCGCAGAGGTGGAGAAGATGATCGCGAGGCCCTCCCTTGCGCACCAGAACTGGAGGCCAAGGATCGCCGGTTCCAATCGACGGTACAAGAACGACGGACGCCCCTCGATGATCAAGATCGGCGTCGGATGGTGAAGGAGGTCCTTGAGCTGGCGGAACAACCGTGGCTCGCCGGAGGCCTTGCCGTCAAGCGATACGGATCGCGCGAGGTCCTCGAGCGTTTTTCGTTCGATCCCGGCCAGTTCGACCCCGTCATCGCCTGCGATGACAAAGTCGGCCCCGAGTCCGTAGAAGGGATGGTCTTTCCGCAAGGACCCGCCCTGGCCGGGCCTCTTGTGCAGGATCGTCCGGCGGACCTCGATATCGCTTTCTTTGGCGCGTGTGCAGAGGGTATGGAAGATCAGTCCTGGCTCCGTGACATCGATGAAGATCTTCACGGCCCGAAAAGGATTGGTGCCCGCTTAACGAAGAACGCGGGGGGCTCGCCGAAAGCGTCGTTCACGACGACCACGTCCGATACATCGGTGCCCAGCCCGCTCGCGAGTTCCCGCGCGGCCTGCGGCTGAAACCTCAGCTTGAGAAGCACGCGGTCGGCGAGCAGCAGCATCAGGGGGCCCCGGGGCGACACGTTCGAGCTCTTTCCGGACCACGAGCCGCACCGCCTCGACGTCGCCAGGCGCTCCGCCCCGCGCCAAGCGTGCCAGCACCGCGCGGGCCTTCGCCGCGAACGGAGCCCCTGGATAGAGCCCCGCAAGGCGGTCGATCAACTCGACGTCTTCCTGAAGCAGACGAACTGTCGTTGTTCCCATCCCATCTCCCGGACGTGACAGGGCGTGGCGGGGCTTAAGGTGGCCAAGTCTGCGGGGCTTCCAGCCCGCGCATTGCGTTTCTCCCGTCCGCACGGAGAGTCCTAGGAATCTCCCAAGATCCGGGAGCAGGGACGGTCGTACATCCGCCGCTTATACAATAATACGTCTGCTGACGTATTCCTTAAATATTAATACGTCCTAATACGAAATATGCCTCCTCGCTCGCAGGCATTTTTGAGGTACGCAAGCCGACTGGCAGAAGCCCGCGGTCGCGCCCTCAGATCGTCCGAGGTGTGGCGCGAACCGGGCGTTACGCCGTCCACGGTCCACCAATGGATCCGTCATCTGCGCTTTCATCGAGCGATGAGGCCGACCGATGGAGGCTACGAAGTCGATCGATCGCGACTCATGTCCGTGCTGACGTCGCACCGGGTGGCCCGCGTGCAGCCGCTCTTTGAAGGCGCGACTTTCCTGAAGCCTCACGCGTTCTCTACCCGCCTTCGTGAGCTTGGGATTCAGCATGCGCTGTGCATGCTGAGCGCCGCAAACGAGTGGGCCTTCTACGAGCCGCTCTACTCCATCCAGCTTTACATCCCCCGAAATCAATCGGCCCGCGTGCACCGCGAAGCACGCACAGGCAACATCCCAGTGGAAGTGTTCGCGGAGAACTTTGCGGAACTTCCGACCACGACCCGGAGTGGCACACCCGTGACGAGTCTTTTCGTAACGATTCTCGACTGCCGCGCGCATCCGACCGGCGGCGCTCATGCCGCGTTCCTTGAGGGGGTGTTGGAGCGTCGTGAAGCCCGGACGGCCCCCCAGACCGGCTGATGCCCACCGGAATCGCGTCGATGACCGGGCCTACGAGGTCGTTCGAACGGCCATCTCCGTCCTGAGCGAGGCGCGCGCAGACTACGTCCTCGCCGGTGGTTGGGCCGCTTATGCATACGGATCAAAGGTACCGAGCGCGGATACAGACGTGTTCCTCGGCCGAGAAGAAGCGCAACGAATCGTAGAACTCGTCCGGGACACGACGGACCTCTGGGTGGGGGCAGGCGGGCAATTTGAGGTCTTGGACTACGACGGGTTCAATACGATCCTCGGAACCGATGCGGAACTTGGCGAAGCAGACCGCGGGTACGTACCTCGCCGCGTCATGGAGGGTCATGTCCACGTACGTGCGCTCTCGATTCCGAATGGGCAACTCGAAGTTCGCGTCCCGAACCCGCCCCAGCTGCTCTTTACCCATCCGTAGTCGGATAGCGTCCGCGCCCGGTCCTCTCGGTTGAGGTTTTCGCTTTCGTTTCCGCAGGTTCACGGCACCGTCGGCTTCGTGACCCCCGGATGGGATGCCCGTGGCCGTCGTGTCGAAGACCTCGAAAGAGACCCGGTTCTTCCTGAACCGGCTGGACCGCATCTTCCCAGCTGAGTGGCTCGAACAACAAGCCCGGGAGACGGGCCTCGTCAAGCGCCTGCGCTCCTTCAACCCGGTCCTCTTGTTCTGGATCCTTGTCCTGCAAGCTGGCGTGCACCTCCAGAACTCGCTGGAAGCGCTGCGGCGCGGGTACAACGCGCAGGCGGACGAGCCCTTGGCGCACAGCAGTTTCTACGAGCGGTTCACGCCCGAACTGGTCAAGTTCCTGTACCGGTGCGTGCTGCACGCGCTCGAGGAACTGTCCAAGCTCGCCGCGCGTCCACTGGCCGAGCGCTTGCGTCGGTTCAAGGACGTCTTGATCCAGGACTCGACCATCATCCGGCTCCACGCGAAGCTGGCCAAGAAGTGGCCGGCGACGCGCGCCCGCAAGGTCGCCGCCGGCGTCAAGCTCGCCACCCTCGTGAGCGTCGTTGCCGACGGCCCGACGCGCGTGCGCTTGCACGGCGAGCGCACGAGCGAGGTCCACACGCTGCGATTGGGGCCGTGGGTCAAGGACCGCTTGCTCCTTCTGGATCTCGGGTTCTTCAAGTACCAGGTGTTCGACCGCATCACGCGGAACAAGGGGTTCTTCGTGTCCCGGCCCAAGGACAACGCGGACCCCTTCGTGACCCGCTTGATCCGCACCGTGCGCGGCAACAGTTTGCCGGTCGAGGGCGAGCGGTTGCGGGACGTGCTGCCCCGCCTCAAGCGCGGGGTCTTGGACGTCGAGGTCGAGGTCTCGTTCCGCCGCCGCGCGTACGGGGGCTCGACCAGTGGAGCCACGCGCACGTTGCGCGTCGTGGCCGTGCTGAACGACGGAACGGGCGAGTATCACGTGTACGTCACGAACCGGTCCCCGGACGAGTTCTCGGCCGAGGACGTGGCCGCGTTGTACGGCGCGCGTTGGGAGATCGAGTTGTTGTTCCGAGAACTGAAGGGCACGTTCCGGATCGACGTGATCCCCACGGCGAACGCGCGGGCGGTCGAGGCCCTCTTGTGGACGGGCATCCTCGCGTTCGTCATCCACCGGCTCTTGTACGTGACGAAATGCGAACTGTTCCCGGAGCAAGCCCCGTTCCTGAGCCACGAGCGCTCAGCACGCGCCTACCGCGAGCAAGGCGCGATGATCTTGTTCCACCACATCCTCGCCAAGCAGGGCCTACACGCGGACTTCACGGACGTTATGGAGTACGACACGTGCGGCGCGTTCAACCCCTACCGAAAGACCGGCGCCCACATGGAGGGAATCCGTGCTTAACCGACTACGGATGCAAGCTCCCCGAGTTCTCCGTGAAGGGCGTGTGTGACGCGCACCGTCGCATCTTCCGGGACGTGCTCGACGGTCCCATCGTGGGCCGCGTCAAGGCGGAGCAGAACGTCATCGTGGACGTCGCGACCGGACGCGAGCGGTTCCTTCCGACGCCGCCCGAGCGGACCGCGGCCGAGCTTACGGCCCTCTTCGATTGGGTGCGCGAGCACGAGTTCGCGCTCGCCCCGCCAGTGCTCGCGGGCGTCTTCTTCGCCGAGTTCCAGGCGATCCACCCGTTCGTCAATGGGAACGGCCGGCTGGGACGGTACTACAACCTGGCGCTCCTCACGAAGCTCGGGCTCGCAAACGCCGCCCTGGTCCCGCTCGACACGCGGTTCTTCCGGAGCCAGGACAAGTACTACGAGATGCTCGCGAGCACGAACTCCGGCAAGGATTACCACTTGTGGCTTCGCTATTTTGTCGGCGAACTCAAAGAGGCCTACGAGCTCGCGGTCGCGCGGGCGGATCTCAAGCCGGCCCTGGAGCGCTTCACGCGCCCCAGCACGCGGGCCGTCCTCGAGTGGGTCCTCACGGGCGACGGAGGTTGGTTCAGCCATGGGAATTATCCGAACCCCAAGCGATACAGCGAGCCGGCGATCTCCGCGTCGTTGAAGGAACTTTGCGAGGCGGACATCCTGGAACCGAAGGGCGATCGGAAAGGCCGGCGATACCGGCTTCGCGCCCAGTTCCTCACCGAGATCTACAACCGGAGCCTGTGACGATGCGGATGACGGAGTCGGAGGTCGAAGAGGCCGCGCTGGCGTGGTTCGCCGGCCTCGGATACGACGTCCGCTCCGGACCCGTGATCGCCCCGGGCGAACCCAAAGCCGAGCGGTCTTCGTTTTCCGAGGTGGTTCTTCCGGACCGCCTGCGGGGCGCGCTCGACCGGCTGAACCCGACTCTTCCGGACGACGCCATCGAGGCGGCCTTTGCGAAGATCACGAATCCCGCGCACGCATCGCTCATCGCGAACAACCGCGAGTTCCATCGCTTCCTAACGGAGGGCGTCCCCGTCGAATACCGGGACCGTGACGGACGCGTCGTGCACGCAAGCGCGCGTCTTGCCGACTTCAAGGAGCCGGACGCGAACGACTTCTGCGTCGTGAACCAGTTTGCCGTGGTCGAGGGGAAACGGGAGCGGCGCCCGGACATCGTCGCCTTCGTCAACGGTCTCCCGCTGGGCGT
>JBQTJL010000123.1:0-2220 GCA_052387135.1 Methanobacteriota archaeon
AGCTCGGGTTTGCCCCGCCCGACCGGATCGTGTACCCGGTGGGGAACGCGGGGAACATCTCGGCGGCCCACAAGGCGCTCCTCGAGTTCGGCCGCGCGGGCGTCCTCCGCGGGATGCCCCGGCTCACCGGCGTGCAGGCCGCGGGCGCCGCCCCCGTCGTCGCCGCGTTCCGCCACGGCGCCGCGGATATCACGCCCGTCCCGGCCCCCGAGACCTTCGCGTCCGCGATCCGGATCGGGGACCCGGTCTCGGCGAGGAAGGCGCTCGCGGCGATCCGGGAGACGGGCGGGACCGCGGTCGCGGTCGCGGACGAGGCGATCCGGGAGGCGCAGGCCGCGCTCGCCCACGAAGAGGGCCTCCTCGTGGAGCCCGCCTCCGCCGCGCCGGTCGCAGGCCTCCGGGCGCTCGTCGCCGCCGGCGAGGTCGAGCGCGGCGAGACCGTGGTCTGCGTCGCGACCGGGCACGGCCTGAAGGACCCCGACGCAGCAAAGCACTTGGGACGGGGCACCATTCGGGTCCCGGCGGACATGGCGCGGATTCGGGAGATCCTCCAATGAGGCTGGAGTTCGAGGTCGAGCTTCCGGACGCTCCGGGAGAGCTTTCGAAGGTCCTTTCGGCCGTCGCGAAATACGGAGGCAACATCCTTTCGGTCGTGCATCGGCACGAAGCCGCGGTCGGGGGGAGGGTCCCGGTCGCGATCTCGATCGACATCCCCGAGGAGGCCGCGCTCCGCGTGATCGACGGCCTCGCGCGCACGCATCGCCTCCTCCGGGTGAACCGCGAGGGGGGACCCGTGCGGACGACGATCCTGCTCGTGGGCCACGTGTTCGAGGCCGGGCTCACGCCGCTCCTTGACGCCGTCTTCGAGACCGGGACCGAGGTCTCCGAGGTCGACGCGCGGATCGCGGGCCGGGCGAACCCGTCCGCGGCGCTCCTCCGACTCACCGCGGAGGACCCGGGCGCGCTGGAGCGGGGCGTTTCGATGCTCCGCGAGAAGGCGGGCGCAAAGGGCATCCAGATCTTCGAGCAGGCGTGGGAGGGCTGACGATGGCCGAACCACGCCCGTTCCGCATCCTCATGGCCGGCTACGGCACGGTCGGTCGGGCGCTCCACCGCGTCCTCGTCGAACGTCGCGACGAGCTCGCGCTCCGGTACGGGTTCGCGCCCATCCTCGTGGGGATCGCGCGGCGGGACCGGCTCGTCCGCGACGCCTCGGGCCTTCCCGCCGGGAACCCGGACAATCTGCCGTGGAAGCGCGGGACCGCGATGGACTTGATCTTCGAGAAGGGTGCGGACTGCTTCGTCGAGGTCTCGCCCACGAACCTTTCGAACGGCCAGCCGGGCCTCGGGCACGTCCGGGCGGCGCTCGACGCGGGCCTCCCGTGCGTGCTCG
This sequence comes from Methanobacteriota archaeon, assembly GCA_052387135.1. Taxonomy (GTDB): domain Archaea; phylum Thermoplasmatota; class SW-10-69-26; order JACQPN01; family JBQTJL01; genus JBQTJL01. The sequence continues at coordinate 1,394 of JBQTJL010000123.1, forward strand.
CGAACAAGGGCCCGGTCGCGTTCGCGTTCGCGGAGCTCCGGGACCGCGCGGCAAAGCAAGGGGTCCCGCTGCGGTTCGAAGCGACCGTCGCGGGGGCCGTACCCGTCTTCTCGACGCTCCGCCACGGACTTGCGGGCGACACCGTGCAGCGCGTCGACGGGATCTTGAACGGGACCTCCAACTTCGTGCTCACCCGGATGGCGGAGGAAGGTTCGGGGCTCGACCAGGCCCTGAAGGAGGCGCAGGCGTTGGGCTACGCCGAGGCGGACCCGTCGGCGGACATCGACGGGCTCGACGCCGCGGCGAAGATCGCGATCCTTGCAAACGCGATGCTCGGGCGCGACGTGACGTTCAAGGACGTCGAGATCCAAGGGATCCGCGGCGTCTCGCGCGAGGCGGTCGAGCTTGCGACGAAGCACGGCTACCGCGTGAAGCTCGTCGCGGAGGCGGCTCGCGCGGGCCCGATCCGCGTCGGCCCCCGGCTCGTCCCCCGGGGCGCGACGCTCGACGTCTCGGGCGCCCTGAACGCGGTCCGCGTCCGATCCGACCTTGCGGGCACCGTGACGCACGTCGGGAAGGGCGCGGGCGGCCGCGAGACGGCGGCGGCGCTGCTTTCGGACATCGTGGACGTCGCGACGCAGAAGCGCTAGATGATCTTGCAGGGCCTCACGTCGACCGGCAGCGCGCGGACCGGTGCGCACGATAGGCCCGCCCTCCGGCCATGCACCGTGACGATGCCGCCGAACGTTCCCTGGGCGAGACCTCCTTCGGAATTTCAGGCGCCCGTGAACGGGACGGCGTCGCTCGAGCGCGCCACCACCACGTAG
>JBQTJL010000124.1:0-4272 GCA_052387135.1 Methanobacteriota archaeon
TTGCGCAAAAAGTCTCGGTGGACCGGCGGTGGACGGAGGATGGTCCGTGGCGGAGGGACGCCCTCGCCGAGATTTGAACTCGGGTCTGAAGCTCCGCAGGCTCCTAGGATATCCAAACTACCCCACGAGGGCAACCGGAGCCGGGAGAACAGGGCCGATATATCTCCTTTTCTGCCGAAAGGAGCTTCGCGCTTACTTTACAAGGTCCATCATCGCGACCCGCTCCAGCGCAAGTTCCGGCACCCGGTCCGGGGGCACCGAGGCCATGGCTGCGTCCGGCACGCCGAGGCGACGGAGCGCTTCTCGACCTCCATCGAGGACGGCGTCGTCGCGGCGCCACCCGAGGCGCGCGGCAAGGTCCGATAGGGCCTCGTCGGGCGTCGGCCCGATCGCGACCGCGGCGATGCGGTCGCAGCCGGCTCGCAGCCCGGCCTTCCGGACCGCTTCGCGGATCTGGCGGCAGCCCGAGGCGTAGCAGAGGATCTCCAGCCCCAAGTCCTTCGACCGGCCCCGCCCTTCCTCGTGCGCGCGCGCCGCATGATGGACCGCCGAGGAAAGCTGCAGCGGCGTCGCGACGAACCCTGCGTCCATGAGTTGCACGTCCGCGCCGGTCTCCCGTACGACCGCGCGCACGGCCGCGAGCACGGCCGCGACGTCCTCTACATGTGCGCGGAACCCCGCGATCGCGGACGTCATGGCGGAGCCTCGAAGTCCTGCAGCGTCTGTCGCCGGCGTTCCGGGACCGGCGCGGGCTCGGCCGCCGTCACGACGTCCTCCTCGTCCTCTTCGGGCCCTTCGCCGACCTGCCGCTTGATGCTCGCGGCAAGCGCCGGGCCGATCCCGTGGACACGGGCAAGGTCGGCCTCGGTCGAGCGCCGAAGGTGCGCGCGGGTCCGGTAGCCCGCGGCAAAGAGCGCCCGGGCGCGGACGCGTCCCACGCCGCGGAGCCGGACGAGCGGGAGGAGCTCGGCGCGGATCCCGTGGCGTATGCGGACGAGCAGCGTCGCGACGTCCGGGATCGCGCCTCGATTGAAGAGGCCCGCCATCTCGCGGAGCGCGTGGAGGAGCCATTCGGCGGCGTCCACCTTGTTGTGGATGTCGCCCGGATACGCTCCGTACCGCTTCTCGAGGTCCTCCGTCGTCGTCTCGTCGATCCAGTCGAGAAGGAGCCGGGCGGTCTTGAACTGCCCGAGGAAGAACTCGTAGCCGTCGCCGTACGGGACGGGCTGGAGGAGCTCTTCGGCGCGCAGGATCGCCTCCTCCTCGACCCACTCGTCGGAGCGCCGGATGTACATCGCGACGACGTCCGGCGTCGAGCAGACCGCGGTGAGGAGCCCGAGCGGCGTCGCCGTCCGGGTCTTCGCGGCCTCGAGCGCGGCGCGGAGGCGGACGCCCGAGAGCGGGTCGATGTAGAGGCGAGAGACGAGGCTTCCGAACTTCGTCGCGCGGAGCTGCTCCTCGCCTTCGACCATCTCGGCCTCGGTGAGGAACCGGAGCACGTCGCGGAGCCGGTCTTCGAGGACCCAGACGTCCTGGTGGTGCGCGAAGAACGTCGCGTCGACGAACTCGAGGAGCTCCTCCCAGGAACGGACGTAGCCCGCCGCGACGCTCGCAAGCACATGCGTACGGAGCGCCGCCTCGTTCCCGAGCTTCGACTCGATCCGCTCCGGGGGGCCGAGGATGTACGTCGCAAGGATCTCGGACCGCTCCTCGAGCGAGCGCGCGATCGTGATCGCTTCGCCGGCGCGGTCGTACTTGGGGCGACCCGCCCGGCCCGCCATCTGCTTGTACTCGAGGACGGGGATGTCGACCTGCCCCAGGACCTCGTCGAAGCGCTTCAAGTCCCGGATGATCACGCGGCGTGCGGGCAGGTTGATCCCGGCCGCAAGCGTCGGCGTCGCCGCGAGGGCCTTCACGAGCCGGTCCTTGTACGCCTGCTCCACGGCGACCCGGTCCGCGTTCGTGAGTCCCGCGTGGTGGAACGCGGTGCCGGCGGCGATGCATCGCGCAAGACGCCGCTCCATCTCGGAGGGCTCGCCCCGTTGGACCTTCTCGGCGACCTCGGCGAGGCGCCGGACCTCGTCTGGCGAAAGCGTCGCGCGGACGAGGGGGACGAGGTCCTCCGCGACCTTCTCGCTCGATTTCCGCGTGTTCACGAACACGAGGCATTGGCCGCCGCCGGCGAGGCTGTCCTCGGCGAGCGCCGCGACGGGGTCCTTCCGTTCGGAGCGCACCGGGGTCTTCTCGCGGTCGGCGAACTGGATCGTCTTTCCGTAGAGCGTGCCCTCGCGAAGCGTCACGGGGCGCCAGTCGGACTTCACGTGGGCGGCGCCGAGCCAGGCGGCGAGCTCGTCCGAGTTCTTGATCGTCGCCGAAAGCGCCACGATCTGGGCGGCCGGGTTCATCTTGCGGAACCGTGCGAGCGTCACCTCGAGCGTCGGCCCGCGGCCCGGGTCGTGGATCAAGTGGACTTCGTCCGCGACGATGAGCGAGAGCCGCGAGAGCCACGCCGCATGGAGGCGCATCATCGAGTCCGCCTTCTCGCTCGTGCAGACGACGACGTCGAAGTCGCCGAGCCGGGGGTCGGCCCGGTCGAGGTCGCCGATCGAGATCGCGACCTTCAACCCGAGCGGCTCGTATTGCTTCAGGTCCTCGTACTTTTCCTGCGCGAGCGCGCGAAGCGGCACGATGTACATCGCCTTTCCGCCGCGGAGCGCGTGCTGGAGGCAGGCGAGGATGCCGACGAGCGTCTTGCCGCTCGCGGTCGGGACCGCGACGACGAGGTTCTTCCCGGAGAGCGCGATCGGGGCCGCCTCCGCCTGCGGGGGCCACAGTTCCCGGATCCCGAGCTCCTGGAGCCTCTCGACGATCTTCGGCTCGCAGGCAAGGTCGGCGGTCTTCACGGCCGGGGCTAGCCGGATGCGTTCTTTAAAGCTTTACCAGGGGAGGTCGCCGAAGGTACTTATTTTGTACGTACTTTCTACTTATCACCGAGAAGCCGCGTCGAATCACCGACGATGCTGTCCGTAAGCCGCAGGCCTTCGACCACGCTGTCCCGGCCGAGGATCGTGTTCCGGAGGGTCGAGCGGGACACGCGGGCCCCCTCGAGGACGACCGTGTCCGAAAGCGTGCTCTCCTCGACCTCGGCGCCGGGATAGACGAACACGCGCCGCCCGAGGCGCTTTTCGTCGTCCACCTTCCCCTTCACCCATCGCTCGCCGAGGATCCGTTCGTGGGCCTCGAGGTAGCCCTCGGCGCTCCCGATGTCGAACCAGTACCCTTGGAACCGCTGGAGGTAGACCGGCGAGCGCGCGGCAAGCCACGCGATGAAGTTCCCCGGCGCGTCGACCGCCTTCTTGCCTTGGCCTTTCACTTCCTCGACGTAGATCCCAAGCTTCTGCACGTCCGCGGCCGTGAGGAAATAGCAGGCGGTGAGCGCGAGCGTCGAGGCGGGCTCGGCCGGCTTCTCTTGGACCTCGACGAGGCGCCCGTCCGCCGCGGTCCTCCCGATCCCGTAGAGGCGGGCCCGTTCGCGGTCGCCCACGTCGTAGCCGGCGACCGCGCTTCCCCGCTTTTCGCGGCCGAAGGCGGCAAGGCCCGTGAGCGAGAAGCTCGCGACGTTGTCGCCGCCCACGATGAGCGTGTCCTGCCCGGTCCCGATCTCCGAGAGCACGTCCCGGATCGCCGCGATGGCGCCCGGCTTTTCGGCCTCGGTGCGCTGCCGCTCCGCCCGCACGCGGACCTTCGCGTCCCACTTCCGCGACGCGACGTACGCCTCGAAGTCGGCCGCGTACTTCTCGTTTGTCGCGAGCACGATGCGGGAGACCACGCGGGACTCGGCGAGCTCACGGAGGAAATATTCGACGATCGGCCGGTCCCCGATCGGGAGGAGGGGTTTTGCGTGGATGAGCGTCAAAGGCCAGAGCCGCTTCGCGTGGCCTCCGGCGAGGATGATTGCTTGCACCGGCGCGGAAAGCGCACGCTCCCCGCTTAAGACTTGGCCCCGCGCGCGATGATGGATGAGTTCCCCGGCTCCCAATGAAATCAAACGCCGAACCGCGCCGGTACAGCCGCCACGGGGTGCGCTACGACGTCCGGTCCAAGCGCCAGGTCGCACCGTGGGATGCAATCTGGTAGGAATGCGTCCGCGCCACGGCTACGTACTTGGCGGACGCGTCGGTCGGCGCGTGGTGGATGACTACGCGTTGGCGGGCCTTGTGAAGCTCGTCGATTACGGAAAGGAGTTCGTCGAAGAAGGAGGGCGTGATGCCA